>NZ_LOQF01000012.1 GCF_001517935.1 Sneathia sanguinegens | reverse complement strand
ATAAAAAAAAAAAAAAAAAAAAAAAAAAAAAAAAAAAAAAAATGATTAGCTTATCACTAATCATTTAAATAAATAATGCAATTGTTTATACCAAAATATTAAATCAAGTCTATCCATACTTATGCCTACATATTTTGAATACTCTCTCATCTTATTCTCTATTTTTTTATAGTTACTTGGGCTCAAGGTTTTAGGTATTTCATCAATAATATCTAATTTTTTTAATGTTCTCAATATATGTCTA
The DNA here is from genome assembly GCF_001517935.1 of Sneathia sanguinegens. Classification (NCBI taxonomy): domain Bacteria; kingdom Fusobacteriati; phylum Fusobacteriota; class Fusobacteriia; order Fusobacteriales; family Leptotrichiaceae; genus Sneathia; species Sneathia sanguinegens. Next base: position 38,516 of record NZ_LOQF01000012.1, on the reverse strand, counting down.
TCTAGAATAGCAATATTTTCACCAAAACCTAAATTTCTAAGTACATGACTTGCTTCTTTATAACCAAAACCTTTTACATTTTTAACTAACCATTCTCTTATTTCAATTACATTTTTTGTATGAAATATTATTTCTTTTGAGGCTAATCTTTTATCAATAGTTAGTAAATTTCTTAAGTCAACTAATCTTTTCGCCTTTGTATTTTTAAATCTTACCAAATTAAGATAGTCAACTAATTCTTCACTTGTTCCTGAATAGAGCAAACCATTTTCCTTTAAAATTTCAATTATTTTCCAAGCATTTTTCGCTTTTGATTGTGGTGTTAAAATACAAAAGGCTATTTCTGCAAAAAAATCCTTTTCATTGTACAAAAATACATCTTTGTATTCTTTTATTTTTAACGAAATTTCATCTTTTATCATTTCATTAATTTCTAATATTTCATTAGAAAATTCTTCATTAATTTTCATATATCAATAAAATTCCTCTAATTCTTCTGCTGTCATTTTAAGAACTTCTTCATGAGTATGACCTTTTACAATAGCTCTTATTTCTGAACCAGTAACTGTTTCTTTTTCAAGTAAAAGTGCAGCAATTTCATCTAATTTATCCTTATTTTCTGTTAATAAATCAACTGTTTGTTGATATAAATCTTTCAATAAATTTTTAACCTTGCTATCAATTAATTCTTTAGTCTTTTCACTATTTGAATCAATAAATGAATATTCTTCTTGTCTACTTTGTTCATAATTAATAGGTCCCATTTCACTATCTAGACCATAACTTTGTACATATAATTTTGCATAATGTGTTGCTTTTTGAATATCAGAATATGCTCCAGTTCCTATGTCATCCATACCTAATAATTCTCCAACTCTTCCTCCAAAAGCAACTTTTATATCTGCTAAAATTCCCTTACTTCTCATATTAAGTGTTTCACTTGGTAGAGTCATTGTATAACCCCCAGCATCTCCACGTGGTATAATCGTAACTTTGTGAACTTTATCAGTATTAGGTAATAATGATGAAACAAGTGCATGTCCACCTTCATGATATGCCAACATCTTTTTATCTTCAGGTGTTATAATTTTACTCTTTTGTCCTAAACCCATACCTATTTTATCAACTGCTTCATCCAAATCTGCCATAGTTATTATAGCTCTATTAGCTCTTGTTGCACATATTGCTGCTTCATTTAATATATTTTCAAGATCTGCACCTACAAATCCTGGTGTTATTTTAGCAATATCTTCTAATTTTACATCATTAGCTAATTTTTTATTTCTTGCATGAACTTTTAATATAGCTAATCTACCATTATAGTCTGGTGCTGTAACTGCAACTCTTCTATCAAATCTTCCTGATCTTAATAAGGCTTTATCTAAAATATCTTCTCTATTTGTTGCTGCAATAACAATTATTTTTGCATCAGTTTCAAAACCATCCATTTCAACTAAAAGTTGATTTAATGTTTGTTCTCTTTCATCATTTCCGCCATTTCTTCCACTTCCTCTTTTTCTTCCAATGGCATCAATTTCATCTATAAATATTATAGATGGTTTTTCTCTTTTTGCTTCATCAAATAATTCTCTAACTCTTGAAGCTCCAACCCCAACATACATTTCAACAAATTCTGAACCTGATATATTGAAAAATGATGCACCTGATTCCCCTGCTACTGCTTTTGCAAGTAAAGTTTTTCCTGTTCCTGGTTCACCTAAAAGTAAAACACCTTTAGGAACTCTTGCACCTGCTTCCAAAAATTTACTTGGATCTTTTAAAAATTGAACTACTTCTTTTAATTCTTCTTTAACTTCATCAAGTCCTGCAACATCATCAAATTTAACATTAGGTTTTTCTTTTAATTTTGATTTTGATTTTCCAATAAGATTAAGTGGATTAATTCCTCCACCTGAACCACCCATAAATCTTCTAATAAGAATGAAAAACATAAATATCAAAAGTACCATTGGTAAAAAACTAAATAAAAGTTGAACTATTACTGAATTTCCCATGGAATCTTGTGCTTTAACTTCAATATCATTTGATGAATTTACCAAATTCATTATGGTTTGATCATTTCCTAGTCTTGATGTTATTTTTTTAGTTGAATATTCTATTTTTGAACCTTTAATTTTACCATATAATCTATCATCTTTTTCGATTATTTGTTTTATATCTTTTGTTTTTATTCTATTAACAAATTCAGTATATGATACTTCTTGTACATCTGTCTTAAATGGATTTTTTGTAAAATAGTATATTGAAAAAATTACCATTATAATCAAAAGAAAAAATATTGGACTTCCTAATGGCGGTCTTTTCTTTCCTCTTTTTTCTCTTAATTCTTCAACACCTTTTTTAAAGTCAAAATCATCGTCATTATTATCTTTTTTATCATCTTGATTTTCTGGATTTTCATAAAATTTTAACATCTATTCTCCCTTCTTAATAGCAATATAGTTTGTGTTTTGTTCATAATATTCGTTTATATTTTTTGATTTTTTTAAATTTGCTAAAAGAATAATAGTATTATCAACTAAAATTATTGGTAATAAATTTCTTTCATATCTATCAATTTTTAAATTTATAAAAATCTTTTTTAATTTAGTATTATCTAATTTATCACCCTCTCTTTTATTTCTAATTTGTATATTATTTGCACTCTTTACATTATATAAATTATATCCTTTTTTTTCAAGTTCAAAATATTTTTTATAAGTGCACAACAATATAGTATATCCATTTATTTCTATTTCTTCATTTAGCTTAATATTATACAAAAATTCTTTAGTTTCACTTATTTCTCGAATACCATAATAATTATATGTTTTACACCAAATATATTTTTCATTCAAGCGAATAGTTGATCCATTTTTATTATAAATATTATATATTTCATCTATCTTATTTTTATTATATGCTATATTTTTACTATTTAATTCTTTTTTTATCTTTTCTTTTAATTCAATATTTTCATTAGAAATTTGTATTAATCTTGATATATTATCTAAAAAATTTTCATTTATACCTTTAAAAATTGGAAATATTAAATTTCTTATTTTATTTCTTGAATAATTATTTTCTAAATTTGTATAATCAATTAAATATTTAATTTTATTATTATTTAAATAATTTAAAATTTCTTCCTTGCTTATATCCAAAATAGGTCTAATTATTTTACCTCTTTTTCTTGGTATACCTTTTAAGCCATCAAAACCTGTTCCTCTTAATAAGCGAAATATTAATGTTTCAACATTATCATTTTTATTATGTCCTGTTGCTATATAGTCATAATTTATATCTTTTAAGCATTCTTCCAATTCTTCATATCTTTTTTTTCTTGCTATATCTTCATTAAATTTTTCCAATTTTATTTCTTTAATATATAAAGGAACTCCTTCTTTTTTAGAAAATTCATTAATAAATTTTATATCATTTTCTACATCTAATCTAACATTATGATTAACATAACAAAGGGCTAATTCATGTCCTCTTTTTTTTAAAAAATAATATAAAAATACTGAATCAGGTCCACCTGAAAATGCAATCAAAATTTTACTCATCAATATACCTTCTTAATTTTTACACCTTTATAATAATGTTTTAAAATTTCATCATATGTATAACCATTTTTTGCAAGATAATTTGAACCATATTGTGACATACCTACACAATGACCATAACCCATTCCTTTGAAATAGATTATTCCATCTTTTAACTCTATATCATAAATGGGACTTGGCAAACCTAATTTAATTTTTAATTGTTTTTTAGTTAAAATATCATTATCAAAATATATAAAGTCATCAAGTCCAACTATAGTTTCACTTGTAATTCCTAATTTACTTTTTAAATCTTCAAATTTTATACTATTTTTCCAATTCTTATCACTACTAAAATCTTCTACACTTTGTAAATATGGAACTTCTTTACCAAAATATTGCTTTGCTGATAAAGTTTTACCTCCGCAACTTGAAGTATACAATGCTTCTATAGGCTTACCTTCATAAGTTAGTATAAGTCCTCTAGTAGAATCTACTGCTTCTTTTGCTTTTGCATTTTCAACCATTATTCCTTTATATGCTTGTGATCTTTCTGTATCATAAACATCAAACATTTTTTCTCCTTTTATACCCATACTATATATAGCATAAGTTCTTGCAGCAATAGCTTGTGCCTTCAAAGCTTCTATTCCAAAACTTCTTGGCATTTCACTTGCAACTACTGAATATAGATACTCTTCTAGCATTACTTCATTTATATTAAGTCCATTAATATTATATAAGTCACCTCTATATTGATTATTAATATTTGATATTTTAACTCTTATTTTTGGTTCTTCACCATTACTTATTTCAAAATTATTTATTTGATTTGTATTTCCTATTGCACTGCAACTTATTAGTGTTGTAAATAATAATGTTAAAACTATATTCTTCATTATTTAATATGCCCACTTTCTTTTCTTTTTTCTAAATGTTCTTCATGAGTACTTGAATAATATGTTTTATCCTTATACATGAAAAAATACAATTTATCGAAATTCTTTTCTGGTTTCATACTAGCTTCAATACTTTTCTCACCTGGATTACAAATTGGTGTTGGTGTAAGTCCTTTATGAATATATGTATTATATGGTGATTTATTTGTTTTTAAATCTTCTTTTAATACATCTCTTTTTAAGTCATATTTTAATGTTGCATCAGATTGCAAAGGCATATCCTTATTTATCCTATTTAAAAATACGGCAGCAATCTTTGCTCTATCTTCATCTTGTTTAGCTTCTTTTTCAATTATTGAAGCTAAAATAATATATTTATTCATTTCATCTTTTTTGTATTTAGAACTTGGATATTTTTTTAAGAATAAACCTAAAATTTTATCTAAAATTTCTTTAGGTGTAGCTCCTTTTGTAATATAGTAAGTTTGTGGTAACAAATATCCTTCAAAATTATCTGATGATTTATAATAAAAACTATAGTTTTTCATTGCATTTAGCATTTCACTTTTTTTAGCTAAACCTAATTTTTCAATTCTATTTAACACTTCTTCACTTGTAAAACCTTCTGGAATAGTTAGTACAACTTCAGTATTTTTAGCATTACTTATTATTGACATTATTTCATATTTACTAATATTTTGATCAAATAAGAAATATCCATCCTTTATTTTTCTATCATTTGTTGTTAATTTAAAATATACTCTATCAAAAATAGAATAATATATTCCTAACTTTTTATAAATTTCTTGTGGTTTTGCACCCTTAGTTATTATTAGTTCTTTATTTATAACATTTTGTTTTTTTATAAAAAATGAATATGTAAATCCCATAAAAAATACTATGCAACAGAACATAAATAATTTTACTATATTTAAAATTTTATTCATCTTTTTTCCCCTTACTTTTTATTAAATATTTGAAAAAACCATATTTTATTTCATCCGCAAAAACAATATGAATTATTGCTGCAATTATCGGACCATATAAAAAACCTAAAATCCCAAAAATTTTAAATCCTGCATACATCGCTATCAATGTTAAAAGTGGATGCATACCTGAACCTTTACTAATTAATTTGGGTTCTGTATACTGTCTTATCAAAAATATAATAATATATAGTATAAAAAGGCTTAATGCTAAAATATAATCTTCAAATATAAATATTTCTACCAAAACCATAGGCATTATTGCTGACCCTGCTCCAAGTATTGGTAATGCATCAACAAAGGCTATTACTACTGAAAATAATAAAACATAATGTAAATTTTTTGAATATATAGAAATTATACTCAAACCTATAAAAGATTCTACAAAGCATAAACTAATTAAAATACATTGTGCCTTAACATAATTAAAAAATAATTTTAAAACATCTTCTTTTATTTTTACTCCAACTTTTAACCATGATTCAGGAAATTGGTGAACAATAAAATTAATTATATTCTTTTTATCATTTAAAATTATAAATGACGATAAAATTGTAACCACAATAAATACTATTAAACTTGGCAGACTTTTTAATAAATTTAAACTGGAATTTAATATACCAATAGCTGAATTATTTATATATGTCATAATTTTTTCTACTAGTGGATTTAAAAAATTACTAGAATATTCTGGCAATTTTTCAATATATTTCTCATATTGTTTAATATTTTTAAGTACATATGCTAAAATATATTCTTTATTCGTTATAATATTCATAAATAAATTATAAATTTCTAAAGATATTTTAAACATTATCAAAAAGACTACTAATAATATAATAAGATAAAAAATTCCTAAAATAATAGAAGATAACATCCTATTTTTATGAACTATTTTTTTTATAATTGGATTTATTATTTTTACAATTACTGTAGCAATTACAAAAGGTAATAAAAATATAAAAACTTTAAAAATTATTAGTAATAATATCAACACCGAGAGTACATAGATTATCGGTGTCAATCTTTTTATATCAAAATTTTTCATTTATTTTCTCCTAAACATTTTTTTAAGAAATAACCTGTATACGATTTTTTTACTTTTGACACTTGTTCTGGTGTCCCTTTGGCTATTATGCACCCTCCATTTATACCACCTTGTGGTCCTATATCGATAATATAGTCTGCTGATTTTATAACATCTAAGTTGTGTTCTATTACTATAATAGTATTTCCCTTATCTACTAATTTATTAAGAACACTCAATAATTTTTTTATATCTTCAAAATGTAAACCTGTAGTTGGTTCATCTAAAATATATATTGTATCGCCCTTACTTATTTTTGATAATTCACTAGACAATTTTATTCTTTGTGCTTCACCACCAGACAAGGTTGTGGCACTTTGACCTAAAGAAATATATCCCATACCAACATCAATTAATGTTTGTAATTTTCTTTTTAATGAAGGTATTTTTTCAAAAAACACAAAAGCTTCATCCACTGTCATTTCAAGTACATCTGCTATATTTTTATCTTTATATAATACTTCTAAAGTTTCATGATTATATCTTTTTCCTTTACAAAGCTCACAATCTATATAAACATCAGGTAAGAAATTCATTTCTATTTTTACTATTCCAGCACCTGAACATGCTTCACATCTACCACCTTTAACATTAAATGAAAATCTTCCCTTATCAAAGCCTCTTATTTTTGCAGAATTCGTTTGTGAAAATATTTCTCTTATATCATCAAAGATTTTTGTATAAGTTGCAGTATTAGATCTAGGTGTTCTCCCTATTGGACTTTGATCAATATTTATTACTTTTTTTACATCTTCTAAACCTTTTATTGCCTTGTATTCCAAGGGATATTCTTTAGATTGATGTAATTCATTTGAAATAGCTGGAAAAAGTGTTTGATTAATCAAGGTACTTTTACCACTACCTGAAACTCCTGTAACTACAGTCAATACTCCCTTAGGAAACTTTACACTTATATCTTTTAAATTATTTCCTTTACAATGTGTAATTTCAATATATTTATTAGCTTTTCTTCTTTTTTTAGGTAAAGATATTTCTAATTCCTTTGATAAATATTTTCCAGTAATTGATTTAGAATTTTTTGAAACTTCCAATGGACTCCCACATGCAACTAAATTTCCTCCATATATACCAGCTCCAGGTCCTATATCTATTAAATAATCACATTCTTTCATTGTATCTTCATCATGTTCTACAACAATAACAGTATTTCCTAAATCTCTTAATTCTTTTAAGGTGTTTAGCAATCTTTCGTTGTCTCTTTGATGTAAACCTATACTAGGTTCATCTAAAACATAAATAACTCCAGTTAATTTTGAACCTATTTGTGTTGCTAATCTTATTCTTTGTGATTCTCCTCCCGACAAACTTTTTGTATTTCTTGCTAAACTAAGATATTCCAAACCAACACTTAACATAAAATTTAATCTTTGCTTTATTTCTTTTAATATTTCTTTTGCAATTTTTTCTTCCTTTTCTGTTAAAATCAAATTTTCAAAAAATTTTTTTGCTTCCAAAATATTCACTTTGGTAATATCAATTATAGATTTTCCATTAATTGTAATATTTAGTACAACTTCTTTCAATCTATCTCCAGAACAAATAGAACATGTTTTTTCTATCATATACTTATTTTCTAATTCATCTTTTATAGCTTCACTGAATGAATCCTTATATCTTTTTTTTGCTAAACCTACTATACCCTCAAAAGTTTTAGTTCCATCAAAATTATATTCTTTTGTATTTATATTAAAAATAAACTCTTTTTCACTACCATAGAGTACGAGATTCTTTTGTTCTGTCGTTAAATTACTATATGTACTATTTTCATCTATATTATTAGCTTTCAAAAAATCAATATATAACTTGTATGTCCAAGATTTTTTTGAATTACCCCCACAAATGTATACTCCGCCATCATTAATAGGTAAATTTTCATTTAAAATTAATTTATTTTCGTCAATAACTAAAGCACTTCCTAAGCCATTACATTTTTCACAAGCTCCAAAAGGTGCATTAAAAGAAAAAAGTCTAGGAACTATATCTGGAAATTCTATATTTTCATGATCACTACAAGTGAAATTTTCTGAATATTTATATATTTTATTATCAATTTCTACATTACAAAAACCATTTGAAATTTTAGAAGAATTTTCTATAGCTTCGCTTATTCTAGTTCTTGTTTCTTCATTTTCAAAACGCATTTTTATTCTGTCAATAACTAATGATATACTATGTCTTTTATTTTTATCAATATCTATTTCATCATCTAAATCATATAAAGTATCATCAACTACTATTCTTTGATAACCTTGTTTTTGAAAATTTATAAATAAATTTTTAAATGTTCCTTTTTTTTCTTTAATAATTGGAGCCAATATTATTAATTTGCTTGCTTGTTCTGCCTTTGAATAAATATCATTAACTATTTCCTCTACTGATTGTTTACTAACCTCTTTTTTACAAATAGGACAATGTGCTATTCCAATGTGTGCCCATAATAGACGCATATAGTCATAAATTTCTGTCATAGTCCCAACAGTAGATCTAGGATTTTTTGAAACACTTTTTTGCTCTATTGAAATTGCTGGTGATAAGCCTTCTATGCTATCTAATTCCGGTTTTTTCATTTGCCCTATAAATTGTCTAGCATAAGCTGACAAACTTTCTACATATCTTCTTTGTCCTTCAGAATAGATTGTATCAAAAGCTAATGAAGATTTTCCACTACCTGAAACCCCAGTTATTACAACAAACTTATTTTTAGGAATATCTAAAGAAATATTCTTTAAATTATGTTCTCTTGCTCCCTTAATTTTGATATATTCCATCTTTCCTCCTAGTGTTTATTATATCATAAGCTCAATTGTTTTACTAGGTAAAGAAGCTAACACTAAAGCCCCATATGATTTTGATTTTATTCTATTATCTAATATAATAACTTCTCCACTATCTGATTTACTTCTTATTAATCTTCCAACACCTTGTTTTAATTTTATAATAGCTTGAGGAAGTTGAAAATTAATAAAAGGATTTATTCCTTTTTTCTTAATTTCTTCAATTAAAGCTTCATTTACAGGATTATTTGGAACAAAAAAAGGTAATTTTAATATCACTATATTTTTTAATTTATTTCCTTTTACATCTACACCTTCCCAAAAACTATCCGTTCCTATTAAAATAGCTGCATTTTTACTATTTTTGAACTCTTCTATCATTTTTTTTCTTGACATTTGACCTTGTACCAAAACATTACAATCTTTAAGTTTCAAACCTTTACTTATCAATTCTACCTGTTTATATGATGTACATAATATAAAGGTACCCTCTTTTTTTTCATTTAAATACTTATTTAAAAATTCTATAGAATAATTCAAATATTCTAAACTATTTGGTTCAAATTTATTTTTTGAAAGTAAAATTTTCATATTTTTATCATAGTCAAATGGTGATTCAACAGTATATTTTTCAAAATTTTCTAAACCTAATCTTTCATTTATATATGAAAAACTATTTGCTATTTTAAGTGTTGCTGAAGTCATAATTACTATTCTATCTTGGTATATAATCTTCAATTTTTCTGATATATCTAGAGGTGTTATACAAATTTCAATATCTGAATTAGCTTGATTTATTCTAAACCATCTAACAGAATTTTTAAGATCTTTTTCTAAAAATGCTTGTATTATTTTATACCCATCTTTTATTTTAGAATAATAATTTAAATATTCTTGTTTTGTTTCTTCATCCATTGGATATTCTAATAATTTTTTATTAATTTCTTCAAATAATTCATAAGTTTCTATTATTTTATCAATAGATTTTTTTAGTGCTTTTTTATCATAAACCTTATTAAGTTTCAAACAAGTTGCCGATATTCTTGTAAGCTCTAAAGAAATTTTAGTAAATAGGTCAAAAAAAGCATCGTACAATCTATTAAATGTATCAATATAGTCAACATATATTTTTTCTATTCCTTCTATTTGCAAAGCTAATTTTGTAAATATTCCCTTATTTGTTCTCTTATTATATATTAAGCCAAAATTCAAACCTAAATCTTTTGCACTCAAACTATCTTCAAAATATGTTCTTGCTATATTTTCTAAATTATGTGATTCATCTATCACCAAGAAATCAAAATCAGGCAAAACTTTATCATATTTAAAATGAGATAATAAAAGTGCATGATTAACTATTAATATCTCACAATCTTTTATTTTTTCTTTTATCTTATAATAAAAACAGTTATCAGTTTGTGAACATTTTGCATTTATACAATAGTCTTTGTCTGATTTTATTTGTTCCCAAACACTAGGATCAATATAAAAATCTATTTCAGACTTATCACCAGTTTTTGTTTTTTTATACCAATCAATAATACTAGGATCCGTACAATTATTAATTAATCTATTTCCACAAACATAATTACCTCTTCCTTTAACTAAGCGATAATTTATCTTTTCTCCAATTATTTTTTCTAATAAGGGTAAATCTTTATCTATAATTTGTTCTTGCAAATTTATTGTATTTGTAGAAATAACTACTCTTTTCTCATTTTTTTTAGAATATAGTATAGCTGGCAATAAATAAGCTAAGGTTTTACCTATACCTGTCCCTGCTTCAACTAAACAAGACTTATTTTCATCAATACAATTTTGTATTAATTGAGCCATTTTCTCTTGACCTTCTCTTTTTTCAAAACCATATTCATTTATAATTTTTTCAAAATACTCATTCATGAATTAAATACATTTCTCCTTTTTCACAATATATATATGCCTTGTCTTCTTTTACAATATTGCTTGCAAGACCTATTGACTTATCTATATCAACCTTATCAAGATTATAAACAAAACCCTTTAGGTCTAATTTTTTTAAATCAGTTATTGGAATAATAGAAAATGTTTTACCTGAAAGTTTTTCTATCACTTCTACACTTTTATTTAATTTAATATATCTCATATATTCAAAACTTTCAGTTAAAAATATCATATTTTTATTACTTTGTAATTTTAGTATATTTGATAAAGTCATATCTACTCTATTACCTGTAGCTCCAACTACTAATACTGGTGTAACTCTACTTTCCTTTTCTATACTATTTTTACTCTTAAATCTTGTTGTTACATCTAGTAATTTTTCATTTTCTATATACATTAATGCTAATTCAAAATCTGTATAGTCTTTTTCCTTTATTGTTTTTATAACCCTAACATTTTTGTAGAACTCTAATACTTCTTCTCTTATTGAATCTAAATCACCTATTATTACTTCAGGTATTAAACCCATTTCAAAACAAGTATTTGTTCCTCCATCAGCACAAATTATTCTTTTATCTTTCACTATATTTTTTAATTTTTCAATATCTTTTGGATAAACTCCATTTAAAAATACAACATATTCAATTTTCATTTTCTCTCCTTATATGCTATATTATACAAGAAATGAATTTAATTTACAAAAAAAAGGTGAGATATATGTTTGAAGAACTTTTTAACAGAAAAAATGCAAAAAAAAATGATATACGCTTTCTTTTACCTAAAAAAATGCCCTTACTTATTCATGTCGCTGGAACTAATGGCAAAGGTTCAACTTGTTCATATTTAGAATGTGTATTAATGCAAAAATATAAGGTAGGGAAATTTACTTCTCCTCATTTATTAGATGTTAGTGAAAGAATCACTATAAATCAAATTCCTATATCACATAAAAAATTAAAAGATGAATATGATAAATTAAAAAATTTTGACTTTGGTTTTTTTGACTTTTTATTCATTATAGCTCTAAATTACTTTGTTGATAATGAGGTTGATATTGCAATAATTGAAGTTGGTATTGGAGGTAGATTTGATGTTACAAATGAAATTATGTATGATTATGCTTTAATTACAAATGTAAGCTTAGATCATACTCAAATGCTAGGCGATACTAGAGAAAAGATTGCTTGGCAAAAAGCAGGTATCGCAAAAAATAATACAAAAACTTTTTATACTGATGCAATCTTAAAAAAATTTGTTGAAAAAGAAAGTTCACATACTAAATTTTTAAAGGCAATAAATAAATTTAAATTACCATTAAAAGGTGACTTTCAACAAAAAAATTTTGCTCTTTGTTATGAAGTCTTTAAGGATCTAAATTTTAGTGATGAAGAAATTAAAAAAGGACTTGAAAATTTTAAAATACTTGGTAGGCAACAAAAAATAAAAGACAATATATTAGTAGATGTTTCACATAATGTAGATTCAATAAAAGCTCTTATTAAAAATCTTAAAGATGTAAAAAATGTAAATATATTTTTGTCTGTCTTACAAGACAAAGATTTAAAAACAATATATAAACTTTTAAAAAATGAAGGTTACAATATTAGTCTTTATCCTATGCCTGATATTAAAAGAGGTAGAACAAAAGAAAATATATTAGAAACATTAGGTAATGTACCAATCACAACTAATTTAAATCCAATAGACAATATGTTCAATGTTTATTGTGGTTCTTTTTATTTTATACAAAAAGTAATGCACCATATCTTATATTAGATTTGGTGCATTATATAGATCATTTAAAACTCAAAACCTACTCCTACATTTGTTGTTAATTTTCTATCACTTCCTATTTTCAAACTACCATTTATATTGTATCCATTATTTATATATTTTCCACTAATTGTGTAAGAAAACTTATGCATCTTAGTACTGTAACCCTTTAAATTTATAGATTTATTTATTATATTTGCTTTTAATTTCATCTCATTTAACGGATTATATTCATAATTAAAATTATTTATTAATTCAAAATTTTTCATTTTATATTTTACATTTAAGCCTAAATAAGGTTTTATCATGTGTATATTATTATTTTTAAAATCTAATGCTAGATCTTTTACATCATCACTGCTAATTTTTTCTTTTGTATCATGTAATTTTATATAATCATATTTTAATCCAAAATGTGGTGTTATTGATAAATTATTCAATATATCAACATCATATTTTACTTCACCATCTAATCTTATATTTGATGTTTTGAAATTAGAACTTATTAATACTCTATCTTTATTCATATATCTTAACATTTTATTTATACCAAAATTGTATCCTAAACCTAATTCTAAGCCCAAACCTTTATATACTTTTCCACCTACTCTGAAATTAGTTCCATATGTAGTATTAATTATCTTATTTTTATGATTAAATAAATAATTTCCTTCATATCCATGAACATCTAAACCAATATTTATATCTTTTCCTAAATTTATTTTTGAACCTATACTTAGTCCACTTATTAATCTACTGAATCTATCATAATTATTTGTTCTAAATACTCCAAATGTATTTACTTGATTTAAAAATATAGATCTACCATCATTTAATTCATATGATAATTTATTATTATCTGATATATCATTTAATATATCTATATTTTCTGCCATAAAACTTGAATAATCTTTTGTAAATATATCTTTTATTGCTTCACTTCTACTACTTGCTACAACATTTATAAATGAATTTTTTTCTTCTCTCTCAGATCTATATTCTTCGAAAAAATCATTAATTTCAGGATCATAATATGCTAGATCCTCTTTCTCTTTTTTGCTTAAACTAGATAATTTTTTATTATCATTTCCTGGAATATCTTCTTTTATAGTATATTCTTTATTTTTATCAATAGTTGGTTTAACTTCTACTATTTTTGCGAATACATTTCCTAGTTTAATTTTTTTTATATTTTCATTTTTTGCATTAATTCTTGGCTTATTTTTAGATTTTTTCACTACAAAATCTATTTCTCCACCTTCATCTATATAAAAGTTATTATTTGCAACAACATCAGCTTCTATAATAGTCCTTGAATCTTTGCTTGCTTGATAATTATTTAATTTTAATTTAGTTTTAACATTAAATTCCGATTCGTCATTGTATACATCATTATTTATATTTACATTTGCACCAGATATTTCAAACGAACTCTTATTAAATATTTCATATTTTGAATTACTATCATTTTGTAACACTAATTTACCATCTAATATTTGAGTATTGCTATTATATAATTGCTTACCTGTTAAATATAGAGTTCCTTTACCAGCCTTTCTTAATCCCCCTTTTGCTACATTTTCATAATAATTTCTTTCTGATTCTAATACCTTAGGTATTCTAAATTTATGTTTTATATTATTAGTATTATCTACTACTACATCTTTTGTATCATATTCTTTTGTAGTTCCATCTCCTTTTAATCCACCTTCTATATCATTTGACCATATACTTTCTTCATTTTCGGGTATATCTACATACATATAAAATAAGTTTTTATCTTTTTTATCTACAACCTTATCATAGTTTCCTTTCCAATATTTTTCCTCTTCAATTAAACCACCATTTAATGCTCCAGGTCCTTTTAACGCTTTTTCTGCATCTAAAATTCCCCAGCCTATATAATCATTTAAATAATCTTTATTACTTTTAGCTGTTGTTAATAGGATTTGTTTAACTTGATTATATGTTAAATATGGATACTTTTTTAATATCATTTGTGCTGTTCTTGCAATAATAGGTGCACTATAGCTTGACCCCAAACTAACACTTCTAAATCCAGGTGTAGCTAATGTGAAAGATCTAAGTAATAAGGCTTTTGAGTTGTTTAAATCTGGCAAATAATAATCTACTCCATTTACTTTGTAAATTTTACATTCTTTATATCTTGGACTATCAACTTCAGGTGTTACTATATTAGCAGCTAATATAATATCATTTCTTGCCATTTTTTGTATTTCAGGACTCATTCTAGAATATAAAATAGTTGAACTTGGACCTGACCAATATGTTTCACCTTCATTACCCAGTGCTTTTATTTTTAATTGTGTATTATATTTTTCATTATGATAAATATAAGGATCCAATAATCTAGACCATTCAGTACGATTTTCTAATTTATCAAAATTACTATCCGTTATACTATTTATATACAATGTATCCTCATGTATATCAAATAAAGATTTTGGAAAATCTACATTTCCAAAACTCAAATTTATTATTCCCTTTGTTTTACTTAATTTATCAACTTCGCTATATGAATAAGTAAATGGGTGTAATTTCACATGATCTTTTACATCTTTTTTTACTTTTTTACTTAATTTATACTCTTTTCCATTTATTCCATTATTTTCTAGATATACAAAAGTAACATTCTTTGCATGTGAATCAGGCACATTATCAACATTTGAATAATCTCCTTTATTCACCACTTCACTTAATTTATTTATATTTTCTAATGTATTAGTATCGTTATTAATCCATTCAAATATATGTACTTCATTATCTTTTTTTGATTCTTTTGAATCAATATTATTTATAGTTATATTGTCTTTTTTTCTATTAACATTACTACATCCAACTAATAATATACTTAATAAAAAAAGCATAATATTTTTCTTTTTCATAGGTTTCTCCTTACTCTCACTTTTCTTATTTAATTATACTACAAGTACTAAACAACTTCAATTAATAAAATAAAAAAGGGAAAGTTTCTACTTTCCCTTTAAAGTATATATTATTTAATTACATACATAGCTATTGTTAAAATAACAACATTTAATATAAATATTATTCCTAATAATTTCATAACCCATTTTACATAAGTTCCAAATTCTACTTTTGCTGTTGATAAACCTCCCATAACTACTCCTGATGTTGGAGTTATTAAGTTAATTAAACCACAGGCTCCTGAGAATATCATAATCATTACTTCAGGTCTAAATCCAATACTTTGAGTTAATGGTGCCATTATTGGTAATGAAACAGTTGCAAGTCCTGATGTTGATGGTATTAAGAATGATAAAATCATATATAATATATATGAAGCTGGTGCAAATACTATTGCTGGTAAACCTGCTAATTTCATTGATGCCATATTCAATATATATTTATCAAGATATGTATTTTTCATTAATACTGATACTCCACGTGATAATGCAATAATCAATACTACTGATAAAATATCTGCTGATCCTGCTAAGAAGGCATCAATAGTTTCTTTTTCACTATATTTATTAATAATTGCTATTATTAATCCCATAAATGTAAACCACATTGATAATTCACCAAAGTACCATTCACCTAAAGGAACACCTGTTAAAAATGATGACCAACCTTCAAATACATGAATATCATATTTTCCCCATGCTATTAATGAAATAATCATAACTATAAATGTTATTGCAAAAACTATTAAAGTTACTTTTTGTTTACTTGTAAAGTCTACTTCATTAAAATCTACATGTCCAAAATGTTCATTCATTTCTTTTTGTTCTCTTAATGATAAAAATATTGAACCCTTATCTCTTTTTACTTTTTCTGCATATCTCATAACATATATAATAGCTGCAATCAATGAAGTTATCCATAAAATAACACCTAGTATTAATATATATGCATTTTCAACTTTCAATCCTCCATCAACAACTGTTGCCATTGCGATACCTGTTGCAAATGGATTAATAGTTGATCCTAGACAACCAACACCTGCTCCAAGCAATATTACAGCTGCTCCAACCATAGTATCAAATCCTGCAGCAACCATTGTAGAACAAATTAATGTGTAAAATGCTATTGTTTCTTCTGCCATTCCATAAGTTGATCCACCTATTGAAAATAAAGTCATTAATATTGGTATTAGTATAATTTCATTACCTTTTAATTTTCTGACTAAGGCAGCTATACCAGCATCCAAAGCTTTTGTTTTGGTAACTATTCCTAAAAATCCACCAAGAAATAAGACAAAGACACAAACATCTATTGCATCTTTAAAACCATTAAATGGTGCCATGAAGATATCTGAAATTGTTGCACGATTTACACCAGTAACTAATGAAGAATCTTTTTCTATCATTTCCCCAGTTATTGTACTAGGTAAATGTGGTAATAGCCATGTTAAAATAGCTAATACAATAAGCAAAATCAAGATTATTGAATATGCAGAAAGTGATTTTCTTTCCTTCTTTGCCATAATCTTACCTTCTTTCTATATAAACTTATTTTTTTATAATTGTTCCAACTTCACCTTTTAAAGCTTGAGCTGCTTTTTCTAGAGATGTAATCAATGCTGTAGCATTATTTGAGTGTTTAACAAAATCAATACAAGCTTCAACTTTAGGTAACATACTTCCTTTAGCGAACTGACCTTCTTTTATATAGCGATTTGCTTCATCTAAAGTCAATGTAGATAATTTTTCTTGATTAACCTTATTATAATTTATATAAACATTGTCAACCGCTGTTAATATAACTAACATATCTGCTTTTAAATCTAAGGCTAATTTTGCACTAGATCTATCTTTATCTATTACTGCATCTACTCCCTTTAAACCATTAATTGTATTTATTACCGGTATTCCTCCGCCACCAACTGCTATAACTATAGTATTAGCATTAACTAATTTTTCTATGCTATTTAATTCAATAATTTCAAGTGGTAATGGAGATGGCACAACCCTTCTATAACCTCTACCTGCATCTTCAACAAATACGAAATTTTTTTCTTTTGAAATTTTATCTGCTTGTTCCTTTGTATAAAACATTCCAACTGGTTTTGTTGGATTTTCAAAAGCTTTATCTTTTGGATCAACTAATACTTGTGTAACAACTGAAATAACATCTTTTTCTAGTTGTTGTCTTTTTAATTCTTCCCTTATAGCTTGTTGTAAATGATATCCTATGTAACCTTGACTCATAGCTCCACATTCAGCAAAAGGCATATATGGTGTCCCAGCACTTCCATTTGCTGCATAATCCATTGCAAGATTTATCATTCCAACTTGAGGTCCATTTCCATGACCAACTATTATATCATATCCCTCTTTGGCCATTTCAACTATCACTCTAGCAGTTCCACGAACTAATTCTAATTGTTGTTCAGGTGTCTTACCTAGAGCATTTCCTCCTAAAGCTATTACAATTCTTTTTTTCATTATTTTAATGTTGCATACATAACTGCTTTTATTGTATGCATTCTATTTTCAGCTTCATCAAAAACCTTTGATTGAGGGCCTTCAAAGATTTCATTTGCAACTTCCATTTCAGGTAAACCATATTTTTCAAATATTTGTTCACCTATTGTTGTATTTCTATCATGGAATGATGGTAAACAATGTAAGAAAATTGCTTCAGAATTTGCATATTCCATAGCTTTTTTATTTACTTGATAAGGACTTAATAATTTTATTCTTTGTTCCCAAACAGAATCTGGTTCTCCCATTGATACCCAAATATCTGTATAAATTACATCTGCATTTTTACAACCTTCTTCAACATTTTCAGTAAATTTTATCTTTGCTCCAGTTTCTTTTGCAATTTCTTTTGCTTTTTCAATTAATGATTCTTTTGGAACTAATTCCTTAGGTCCACAAGCTGTAAAATTAAGTCCCATTTTTGCACAAGCTATTAATAATGAATTAGCCACATTATTTCTTGCATCACCCATAAATGTAAAATTTATACCCTTTAAATGCCCAAAGTTTTCTTCAATTGTTAATAAGTCAGCAAGCATTTGTGTTGGATGGAACATATCTGTTAAACCATTCCAAACAGGAACACCAGCTTTATCTGATAATTCTTGTACTAAATCTTGTGAAAAACCTCTATATTCTATTCCATCATACATTCTACCTAGTACTCTAGCTGTATCTGCAATACTTTCTTTTTTACCCATTTGTGATGAACCTGGTTCTAGATATGTAACTCCCATACCTAAATCATACCCTGCAACTTCAAATGCACATCTAGTTCTTGTTGATGTTTTTTCAAATAATAATGCAATATTTTTACCTTCAAGATACTTATGTGGTGTTCTAGTTAATTTTAATTCCTTAAATTTTTTTGATAAATCTAACAAATATCTTATATCTTGACTTGTAAAATCTAATAATTTTAAAAAACTTCTTCCTTGTAAATTCTTTGGCATTTTCTTTTTTCCTTTCTCTAATCATTTTCTCTTATTAATGGCATACTCATACATCTAGGTCCTCCACGACCTCTTGATAATTCAGCACTTGGCATTTCTATTACATTAATACCATGTTCTCTTAATAAGGCATTTGTAACTTCATTTCTATCATAAACTACAACAGTACCTGGAGCTATACATAATGTATTAGATCCATCATTCCATTGTTCTCTTTCTGCAGCTATTCTATTTCCGCCACCACAAGGTATTAATGTTACTTTCTTACCTAGGCAGTTAGACAAAATATCTTCTAATTTACCTTCTTTTTTAATTACCTTTATGTCATCCCCATTTCTAGTAATTTCATAAACTTCTAAAGGTCCTAAAATTGCTGGGTGAACACTAAATTTATCATAATCTATTTGTGTAAATACTGTATCTAAGTGCATAAATGCTCTTGATTCAGCTATTCTAAATGCTAATATTGTTTTAATATTTGAATTTTCTTTATCAAATAGTAACTTCTTAGCTGCCAAATCTATCGCTGCAGCTTCTGTTCTTTGTGAAATACCTATAGCAAGTGTTTCATTATTAATATTTAAAACATCTCCACCTTCTATATGAAATGGATTAGTTCTATCATAAAACATTGTAACTTTTCCTTTATATTCTGGATGATAATGGAAAATATAGTAAGCATAAATAGTTTCCCTATTTCTAGTAACTGAATACATTCTATTTAATATAACACCATTTTGTACTGAAGCAAAAGGATCTCTTGTGAAATATAGGTTTGGCATAGGATCTAATATTAATTCTGTCGGATCTTCTAAATAGCTAACCAAATCATGTCTTGGCATATTTAGTTCTGACATGTTAACACCTTCCATAGTTTTTAATACCATTTCTTTTGTATCCTTATATTTCAAGAAAAAATCTAGTAAAGCTTTTTTATAAACTTCATGTTTAACTCCACCTTCTTCAATAAATTGTGTTAAAAACTTTACTTTTAATTCTTCAGAACTATCAAGAGTTTCTGCAACTAAGTCTTCTAAATAAACAACTTCTACTCCATTATTTCTTAAAATTTGTGCAAAAGCATCATGCTCTTTTTGTGCAACTTTTAAAAATGGAACATCATCGAATAGTAATCTTTGTAGAGAATCTGGTGTTAAATTCAATAATTCATTTCCAGGTCTGTGAAGTAATACTTTTTTTAATCTGTTAATTTCACTTCTTACATTTATAACCATAAATTTGGCCTCCTCTATTATACTAAACATATTTTCCTTATGTTCATTATAATTATAACCTCCTTTTTTTTACAAATATGGAAAATTAGCAAATATTTTTTTGTATATTTCTAATTTCATTTTATCACATTTTTTTTATTTTTCAATTTTTATGTTACAATATATTAAAGGCGGTGCATAAATATGGATATTTCAACAAATATATCTGGTACTAATTTTAATTTAAGAACAAGAGGTATCATTATTAAAAATAACAAATTATTATGTATAAATGATAAAGGCACTTATTTTTATTTACCAGGAGGTAGAATACACATAAATGAAAATGCAAAAGTTGCTTTAAAAAGAGAAATAAAAGAAGAACTTGGTTTTAATTGTACTATAAATGAATGTATTTATGTGCATGAAGCTTTTTACAATGGAAATCATGAAGTTTGCTTTTATTTTTTAATTGATATAAAAGGGCTTCCTGATAAAAATTTTAAAAATAAAGAAGAAGAAAAAATAAATAAATTTTATTGGTTAGATTTAAATACTATAGATAAATATACTGTATATCCAAAGAAAATTATTGAACTAATAAAAAATTCCTCTTTTAATAAATGTATAATTTTTGATTAATTTATTTAATTATGATAAAATTTACACAAATAAAAAAAGGGGGAAATTATGAATTTTTTAAATAGTATAAATGCAATTCTATATTATCCTATATTGATAATACTTTTAATTGCTAGTGGACTTTATTTCACATTTAAAACAGGATTAATTCAATTAAGTTTATTAAAAAATGCCTTTTCAGTAATCACTGAAACTCCTAAAAAAGGCGAAGTCTCATCATTTCAAGCATTAATGGTTTCAACTGCTTCAAGAGTTGGAACTGGTAATATCGTTGGGGTTTCAAATGCTATATGCATAGGTGGTTATGGAGCAATATTTTGGATGTGGATAATTGCTATTATTGGTTCATCATCAGCCTTTATTGAATCTACCTTAGCACAAATTTACAAGAAAAAGGGTAAAAATGGTTCATATGGTGGTCCATCTTATTACATACAAAATGGTATTGGAAGCAAAACTCTAGGTTTAATATTTGCTATTAGTTTAATTTTAACTTATGCTGTTGGTTTCAACATGTTAGCTTCCTTTAATTTACAAGATTCATTTAGAGTCTATACTTTTTACAATCCTAAAACTACACCTTGGTTAATAGGTCTATTTCTATCTATAATAGCTGGATTTTGTATATTAGGTGGAGGAAAGAGAATAATAAAAGTAACAAGTATATTAGTTCCTTTAATGGGGCTTATATTTATTTTAGTTTCACTAATAATTATTTTTAAAAATTATACTCTTTTTCCAAGTGTAATGAAAAGAATTTTTTTAGATGCTTTTAACTTTAGAGCAATATTTGGTGGTATTTCAAGTTCTTGCTTAGTTGAAGGAATTAAAAGAGGACTATATTCAAATGAAGCTGGTATGGGTTCAAGTCCAAATGCTGCTGCTAGTTCAATGACTACTCATCCTGTTAAACAAGGTCTTGTACAAATGATTTCAGTTTTCATAGACACTTTAGTTATTTGCTCTGCAACTGCATTTATATGTCTTTCATCTGGAATTGAACCTCAAGCTAATATTGCCGGTGCTAAATATGTACAAATGTCATTAGCTACTATTTTTGGTTTCTATGGGCATATATTTATTACTTTTTCACTTGCATTGTTTTCTTTCACTACACTTTTAGGAAATTTATATTATGTTGACTCTTGTATTGCATATTGCTTAAAAAAAGACCCGTCAAAAAACTTTCAAATTGCTTATAGAATACTTGCGAGTATTTTCATTTTCTTAGGTTGTGGAATGAAAATGGACTTTGCATGGAACTTATCTGATTTCTTAATGGGAATCATGTGCTTAATTAATATACCTACTATTCTATACTTATCTAATATTGCTTTTCGTGCATTAGATGATTATAAATCACAACTAAAAAAAGGCTTAGATCCTATTTTTATTGCAAAGAATATAGGCTTAGATGATACAAAATTAGATTATTGGAAATAATTATTTTATCTTGAGGTGAAAAAATATGATTAATTTGAACGATATAAGAAAAGCTTATGAAAATATTAAAAGTAGTATTAAAAAGACTCCATTAATGGAATGTCCAACTTTAGATGAACTTACAGATGCCAAAGTTTATTTGAAACTTGAAAATTTACAAAGAACTGGTTCATTTAAAGTTCGTGGTGCTATAAATAAAATAATGAATTTAAGTGATAATGAGAAAAAATGTGGTGTTATTGCTTCCTCGGCTGGAAATCATGCACAAGGTGTTGCACTTGGAGCAAAGGCTGCAAATATATCAGCTACTATAGTAATGCCAGAAAATGCACCTCTATCAAAAGTAAGTGCTACAAAAAGCTATGGAGCTCGTGTTGTTCAATATGGTTCATATTATGATATGGCTTACCAAAAAGCACTTGAAATTCAAGAAAAAGAAAAATTAGTATTTTTACACCCTTTTAATGATGATTATGTTATTGCTGGTCAAGGAACTATTGGTCTTGAAATATTAAATGAATGTGAAAAAATGGATATAATCTTTGCTCCTGTTGGTGGAGGTGGTTTATTAGCTGGTGTTGCTATTGCTGCAAAAAGTATTAATCCAAATATTAAAATAGTTGGAGTTGAAGCAGAAGGAGCTGCATCTATGAAAAGAGCTATTGAAGTAGGAAAACCTATTTGCCTTAACTCTTGTTCAACACTTGCTGATGGAATAGCTGTTGCAAAAGCAGGTGACAAAACTTTTGAAATAATAAAGAAATATGTTGATGATATTATCACAGTCAGTGAAGATAATATAGTTGAATCCATCTTATTTTTACTAGAAAAATCAAAAATAGTTGCTGAAGGTGCTGGTGCAACTTCGCTTGCAGGTCTTTTATCACATAAAGTAGATGTAAGAAATAAAAATGTGTGCTGCATTATTTCTGGAGGAAATATTGATATAAATAATATCGAAAAAATTGTTAATAAAGCACAAATAATCCAAGGAAGAAGAATGCATTTAACAATAAAATTATCTGATTCTATAGGACAAGTTAATAAAGTTACAGAAATATTAAAAAATAATAAGGTAAATATTCTTTATCTTAATCAAACAAGATATGATAGTGATTTGAATGTTAATGAACAATTATTAAGTATTGTTCTAGAATGTAAAAACAAAGAACATGGAAATGATGTATTAAACATATTAAAAAAAGAGGGGTTTATCGTAAATAAAAATTAGGGAGGCTTATATGCTAAAACTTAAAGATTCTTTAATAATTAAATTATGTATCGCAGTTGTAATAGGTATAATTATTGGAATTTTTTCAAATGAAATGGTAATTGGTATAATAAATACTATAAAATTTATTTTAGCACAAATAATTTTCTTTGTAATTCCATTAATTATTCTAGGTTTTATCGCACCAGCTCTAACTAAGATGAAAAAAAATGCTGGAAAAATGCTTTTTGTTATGATTTGTTTATCATATATTTCATCAATAGGTGCTGCATTTTTTTCATTAATACTTGGTAGAATATTAATACCCAGATTATCTATCGTAAACCAAGTAAATAATTTAAAAATTTTACCAAAATTAATTTTCAAAGTGGAAATCCCACCAATAATGTCTGTTATGTCTGCACTAATTCTTGCAATTTTATTAGGCTTAGCTGTCGTAACAACTAATTCAAAAAAATTTGAAGATTTACTAAATGAATTTAATAATATTATTTTATGCATAGTTAATAATTTAATAATTCCTATACTTCCTTTATTTATTGCAAGCACTTTTGCTTGTCTCTCATATGAAGGAACTATTACAAAACAATTACCTGTTTTCTTAAAGATAGTTATTATTGTTATAATTGCACATTATGTTTGGCTATTTATTTTATACTCAATTGCAGGCTTTATATCAAAGAAAAATCCATTTGATTTATTAAAATATTATGGCCCTGCCTATTTAACAGCTATTGGAACTATGTCTTCTGCAGCTACATTGCCTATGGCTCTTAATTGTGCTAAAAAATCAAAAGTACTAGATGATGATATAGTTGATTTCGCAATACCTTTAGGTTCTACAACTCATCTATGTGGTTCAGTACTAACAGAAGTATTTTTTCTTATGACTGTTTCACAAATTTTATATAATCAATTACCTAGTTTATCTACAATGATACTATTTATATTATTACTTGGTATATTTGCAGTTGGTGCTCCTGGAGTACCTGGAGGTACAGTTCTTGCTTCCTTAGGTATAATTATATCAGTTTTGCATTTTAACGATACAGGCGTTGCACTAATGCTAACAATATTTGCACTTCAAGATAGCTTTGGAACAGCATGTAATATTACAGGTGATGGAGCCTTAGCATTAATTTTACAAGGTTTATTCAAAAAAAGAAAGAAGTAGTCACATGAACTACTTCTTTTTTTTAGTTGCTAAATAATATTTTTTATAATCTTCAAAACTTATTTCTTCACAACCACAGATTAAATCTTTCTCTTTCATATATTCTTCCAATATCTTTTTTTCTAATTCACTTTTTTTCATAAAAATTTTTCTCCCTAATATTAAATTTAGAAATAACCTTATTTGTTTCTATTTTTGATGTATTATATATGTATAAACCTTTGTTATAAATTAAAAATAAGAAAAAGCATATAAATAATATTTCTATTAAACTAATTAAAAAACCTTTATTTCTCATTTTATTAACCTTTCTAATATATTAAATATAATATTTTTTGAATTATTACAAGCATAGTTCAAAAATTTTTCATACTCAACATATGTTCCTTTATATGCATCTGATATTGATCTTATTATCAAATAATCTATACCTAGTTTAACACAAGTATGTGCAACAGCTGCACTTTCCATATCAACAGCAAATGGATCAAATTCTTTTATCAATTCTTCCTTTATTTTCATATCTGCAACGAAGGTATCTCCAGATATTATTCTTCCATAATATATATTTTCTAAATTTAATTTTTTTACAAAATTAAGTAGTTTATCACATGCACTTATATCTCTTTTTTTTGTCCCAGCAATTTGACCCTTAACATATTTATTATCTATTTTAGATAAATCATACATATATTCTACAAATGAAGTCCCAATAACAACATCTCCAACTTTTATACCTTCTTTTAAACCACCAGCTACACCAGAAAAAAGAAGCAATTCTATGTCAAAAATTGAAATCAAAAGAGTCGCAATAGTACTTGCATTTACCATACCAACACCTGATTCAACTACAACTATTTCTTTATTTTTATAAAAACCCTTATAAAATTTTATATTATATTTATAAATTTCTTCTATATCTTTTAGCTCTTTTAATATAACAGAAATTTCTTCATTCATAGCTCCTATAATTCCTATCATTTTTTCTTAGACTCCTTATATTCTTTGAAAATATTAACACATTCTTCTACAATTTGATCATATGTTTTATCTTTAGGATAAACTGAATCCAATACATCAACAGTTATTTTTTTAGGTTTAGGAAACTTTGAAAATCTTGAATATGCTTCATAAGCTCCATCAATTCCTATACATTGAATTTTAACATTTAAATCTTTTGAAATTATAGCAAATATCTTTTTAAATTCAGCTAAGTTTCCATCCTTTGTTCTTGAACCTTCAGGGAATATAAAAATATTTTTCTTTTGTTTTAAAACATTTGAAACTTGCTCTATACTATCCTTAATATCTTTATCAATATTTACGGTTATTACATTTGCATGTTTTAAAATATATTTCATTATATTTGATTTAAAATATTTTTCTAATGCATAAAAATATGTTTTTTTCAATATATTATTCGGTAAAGCTTGTATTATTAAGGGTGCATCTACAAAACTTTCATGATTTGCTATAAAAATAGTAGGTGTATCTTCAATTTTATTTTTTCCTGTAACTTTTAATCTAAAATAAATTTTACTAAGAACTAATAATATTGGTTTAACAACACAAGAACCTATAGAATCATTTAACTTTTTATATGGAGCTTCCTTAATTATACATGATAAATCAATTAATTTTTCATTAAATTCAGTTGATAATTGTTCTATATACTTTGATAAAAGTCTTAAATTATGATTTTTTGAAATTATTTCTTCATCTATTTTTAAATTAAAACTATTTTCTATATAAGTTATAAATTCCATTTGATCTAATGAATCTAAACCAATTTCAATTTCAAAGTTTTCGTCAGGACCCACTTCAGTATTTTTCATTTTTTGTATATATGCTTTAAGTACCTTATATGCCATAGTATTTGGTTCATTTTTTATTTCTTTTTTCTCTACTTTACCTCCAAAAATTTCAGGTAACATAAATCTTCTTAATTTACCTACCCTTGTTTTAGGCAACTCTTGTTCTACAAGCTTATAATTAAGTATTTTTTCATAATTATGTGCCTCTTTATTATAAATTTGAATAACATCTCTAATATAAGTTGTAATATTAGCGATATTAGGTTTTGGTACTATTAAAGCACATAATTTATCATTTTTACCAAATATTCCTATTTCTTCTATTTTATCTTCAGCCATCATTTGTATTTTATTTTCTAACTTTTCTGGATCTATATTTTTACCATTTGATAAAACTATCATTGCATTTGCACGACCGATAATTGTTATATACCCATCATCGCTTATAGTAGCTAAATCCCCAGTTCTAAACCAACCATCTTCTGTAAAAACTTCCTTTGTTTTTTCAGGCTTATTATAGTAACCTTTCATTACCATTGGTCCTTTTACACATAATTCATTGTCAATTATTTTTACTTTTACATTTTTTAAAGGATGTCCTACAGTACCTATTCTATGAAAAGGTGGTACACTTCCTGCCACAACTGGTGCTGTTTCTGACAAACCATAACCTTCACAATATGTAAAACCTAGTACTTCAAAAAATTCTATCATATCTGGATCTGATTTCGCACCACCAGCAATCATAGTTCTCAATTTCCCACCAAAGATATTGTGAACTTTTTTAAAAATAAACTTAGAAAATTTCTTATTATTTACTTTTTTAGCTATAGAATAAAAAATTCTTGCAATAAGACTACTATTTATTTTTTCCTTTATTGACTTATAGAATAATTTATAAACTCTAGGAACTGCAACAAGCATAGTAACATCATTTTCTTCTAATTTTTTTAATATTTCTTGACTTGTTAACTTGTCAACTAAAACTACCGACATCATATTTTCATAATAATATTCAAATAAGCAAGTTGCCATTAAAGGTAAAATATGATGATAAGGTAAAATAGATAAAATTTGTTCGTCACTTTTTGCTATATTAACACTTTGAACCCCTTTAATTTCACCAATAATATTATTAAAAGTTAACATAATACCTTTCGCATTCCCTGTAGTACCAGAAGTATATATCATCAATGCAACATCTTCACCCTTTGGTGTAATTAATTCTCTTTCATCACTAATCTTTGCTAATTCATAATCGTCAATATTATATAATTTTATTCTTTTATCGACTTCTGATATAGCAGATTTTACAGTATCATAAGTTGTATTTGTAACCACAATAGCATCTGGATCACAATCATTTAAATAATATTTAATTTCTTCTTTTGTGCATAATGCATCAATTGCTACAGGTATCGCATTTTTATCCCATAATGCAAAAAAACTAAATACCCATTCTTTTCTATTTTCAGCTATTATTAAAACATGTTTTCTTTTTTCAATATCTTTAAATATATTATTTGAAAAATATTTTACATAATCAACCATATCATTGAAGGTGATTTTTGATCCATCAAAATCTACCATAGCTAATTTATTTGATCTTTTTAGGAACATATTTTTCTGTATGTATTCTTTTGAAGACATACACTCCTTTCTTATAATTCTATTTAATTGTACAACATTTAAATATTTTTATCAATCTAAAATAACCGTTGTTATATTTAAAGTTATAAAAATAGGCGTTAAAAACGCCTGTTCTCATAGTCAATTCATTAAAGTAAATGCATTATAAATGCTTTTACTTTACCAACCAAAATTTATTATTTTATAATTTCTAACTTTACTCTAGTTAGACCTTTATTTACACTTTCTATTGCTTGAAATGCTGCTCTTGTAAGATCTATAACCCTACCCTTCACAAAAGGTCCTCTGTCATTAATTCTAACTATTACAGATTTGCCATTTGAGTTATTAGTAACTCGAACTAAGGTACCAAAAGGCAAGCTCTTATGTGCAGCTGTTAATAAACTTGTGTTAAATACTTCCCCATTCGATGTTTTTCTTCCATTCCACTTATCACCATAGTATGATGCAGTTCCTACTTGATAGTGAGTAAATCTTCGTGAATTTGTATCAACATTCGTAGGTTGGTTTTTGTTTTCTTCCTTTAAGGATTTGAAAATATCATCGTTGATGTCTACTTCATTAATTATCTTTTTTATGATGTCAACTTTGATATTAGATGATTGACTACTTTCCTTATTTTTTACCCTCTTTGCATAAACTTGTTGCGAAAACATTACGAAGACAAAAAACGCAGTAAGTAATTTTTTCATTTGCACCTCCTCATTGCAATAACAGTATAACATGATTTTCAAACACTGTCAAATTTTATAGCAATCTCATCAGTAATATAGACCTGATCAGCCATTCTTTTAGCACAAAAATATGTTAATTTTTCTTCGTACTTAAAAAAGATTCTTACTATTTCATTCTCTATATCATTTAAATAATTTTGATTAATTTTCGTTTCAATTTCATCTCTTTCATAAAAATTTTTTGTTATATTCAAATTCAAATTATATTTTCTATTTTTATTTAAATCATGTATAAAAATTTCTAAAATTGAAATACTTGCTAATTTGTCAACATAACCAACATTTTCATTTTTAGTATCCATTATTAATTTCAATTCATTTTTAAAATTATAGCAGTATATTTCATATTTTATTTTATCTATCATATAATTATTTTTAACAATTACCTTAGCCTTATCAATGTCTTCAATGTAATTGGCTACTGTTTCTAAGATATTATTATAATTATTTTTTAAATCTTGAGAAAAATGTATTATTTTACCCGGTATAAATTCTTTTAATAGATTATAAAATAATTCACTCTTAACAAAAATTCCAAACAAATTAATACCTTTATATATATTCAATACCTCAAATATTTTGAAATCTTTAAAGAAATTATTTAAAAAATTATACATTTCTGCACATAAGATCAAATCTATTTCATTCTTTTTTAAAACTATTTTATATTCTTCAATTTTATACTCAGTTTCTTTTGGATTTGCATTATATTCATCAATAATTCTTTTAGAAATATCATATAAATCGTAGTAATTTTTTTGTATAGTTGTATATTCACTATTTAAACTTTGCTCATAATTATAATAAGCTGTTTTATATATTTTTTCTGCTTGGTCAACATTTTTTAAAAAATCTTTTTGATAGTTTTCAAACCCATTATTCATTAAATATTCTATCTTTTCTTTAAGAAATAAATTTTCTTGAGGAATATTTAAAATTTTAAATTTTATCAAATTCATAATTTTATGCAATAGCTTATTATAACTTAAACATTTTTCTTTTAAGTTTAAAGTACTTTCTATTTTAACCATATAATTTATATCTTTCTCGATAATTGAATAATTATTACTTGTAATTTTGAAAGCATTTATTTCAGATGTAATTATTAAATATTTATCACTTTTATATGTATCTAATTTTGAAACTATTTTTTTACTCAATAAAGAATAGTTTATCAAAAAATTTATACTTAAATACTCAAATTTTTCATTTCTTAAATCAAGACCTACAGAATAAAACTTATCAAATTTACATTTTGAAAAACTTTGAATTAATTCAATAATTTCATTCAAAAACAAATTTATTAATTTCTTTTTATTTATTCTTAACATTTTAAAAAAGTCATCATATATTTCTATATATTCAGAAGAATTACTGAAGAATTTCTCTATGTCATTAAAATATGTTCCATAAAAAATATTATTTCTTTTTGTTAATATATCTTTTGCATTTTCAAAATACTCAACATATATTTTGTTAGTATCTATTTTCTTTATATACATAGAAAATTCTTTTGTAAAATATTTACATATAATCTTATTTTCAACAAATAATATTGGAAATTTATAAGAAGAAATCGTTGTTTTTTTAACTTTTATTTCGAGAATTTTAACAGAATAACAGTATATTTTTTCAGGTATATATTGTGTTTGTTGAAATTTATAAATTTCCATCAATAAATTAGCCATCTGATTATTAAAGAAAACTAATTTTACATCTTCACAAAATTCTTTATCAAAATCAAATCTCTCAACATATTTATTGGAAAATATGTATTTTAAATATTTGTCTGACCTATATTCTATATCTAATTTAAGACTAAATATGCAATAAATATATAAATTTTTACCTATCAATAAAACAAAATCTGTATTTATATCAAGATTTTTTGAAATTAAAATATGATATTCATCAATTTCCTTATTAAATAATATATCTTGATATATTATAATTTTTCTTGGAACTTCAATATCCATTGCTTGCTTTTCTATTATAACTAAATGCTCATCAATAATTTCTTGCAATCTCTGAAAAGATTCTAAATTTAAATCTATAATTTTTTTATCATATTTATCTTCCCTATATTCTAAAATCAATTCTATTAATTCTTGTTTTGTTCTATCTTTGGAAAATAAATTTATTAACCTTTCATCTACTGCAATTTTATATAATTCATCATAATTTTTTAATATTAATTCTTCTTTTGTATAAAAACTCATTTCATAATACCTTTAATTAAATAGACACAATAGTATAATAACTATCGTGCCTAAAATGATTGATTTTGAAATCTATATTTTTTCTAACTATTTGAAAGATAATACTTAATTTCATTTACTTTTTTTATATAGCCATGTATAGTATTTGCAGATATTATAACCTTTTTTTCAAAAATTTTTTCAGCAATAGCTGTTAAATCCTGTAAATCATATTTACAATTAGCCTCATCTTTTAAAGTTGATAAAGCAAAATCAATTAAATATATTTCCTTATCATAATTAAGAATAATATTTGACATTTTTAAATCATTATGTACTATATTATTCATGTGTAATAGCTTTATTAAATTTAAAATTTTGAAAAATAATCTATATTTTTCTTCGAATTTCATATACACGAATTTCACATTTCCTAAAGTTCTACCTTCGATTTTTTCAAAGTATAATTTTATAAATTTGTCATTTTGTTTAATAGATAATAATTTTGGTACATATACTAAACCTAATTTCTTTAATTTTTTATTTATACTAATCTCATTTTCTGCTATTACTTTTACAAATTTATATCGATTATAGTATTCTTTCACTATGTAATTTTCATATATCTTTAAATTTGAAATTTTTATTATTTTATCATTAGCTATCACTTCCATATTTTCCACCATCCGCCATTTGATTTTTTTATTGCATATCCTAGCTTTTTCTTTAATTTCTCATATTTTGCATCATGTATTCCTATCGTTTCACAAAAATCTAAAGCTCTTTTATATTCAATTATTGCATTGTTCCAGTCATCCTCCTTTATATATGAATCTCCCTTCTTTATACTTAGATTTATACTATTTATTATTTGATTTCTCTCTTTTTCTTTATCTACTTTTTTTATTGAAGTTTTTTCAGATTTTTGTTTTATCTCTTTAATCTCTGAACTAATTAAATTTTTTAACTTTCTAATAGCAATATCATTCACTGCAATTTCATTTTCTAAATCGAGTTTTTTTAAAAGTTCATTACTTTGTATTAAGCATTCCATTGAATTTCTATAATTTTTATTTGTTTGATATTCTTTTGCTTCATTTCTTAAATCAACAGCTCTTTGATATTCATATTTAATGTTACTTTCTAACACTTTTATATTATTTTTTATTTCATTAATATTCAATTCATCTTCTAATATTTCATATTTTTTTAATAACTCAAAGTAAAGATTCATAGCTTTTTTTAAATTAACACTTTTTTGTGTTTCAATAACAAGAATAAGTTTTTTAGTTTCTTCTTCAAGATCAGAAATATATTTTTTACATTCTTGTATTTTTTCACTTACACTTGAACTTGATTTATATTTTAATTCAATTTGTTCTATTTTTTCATATAGTTTTCTTGCCTTACTAAATTCTTTTTGTTCAAAAAATTGATCTGCCTGTTCTTTATATTTTTCAACATTTTCAATTTCATCAAGCATTACAAGTTTTTTATCGATTTGTTTTTTTATTGATTCGATGGGTAACAGATTAGTGTGCATTATATATATACCTTTATATAATTGCCTTGTAGTATTATAAGAATTTAAATTTAAATTTTCTTCTGCTTCTTTTATTTCTTTTTTTATTTTTTGAATAATTTTAATATCTTCTTTTATTTTTTTTATTTTTTCCTTATTATTTAAGAACTTAATTAATTTTTTTTGTGGAATTATTAAATATTTTTTTCTATCTAATTGCTTATATAACTTTTCAATATTTGAAATTTCGATATTGATATTTTGAACTTCACAATTTTTAATATATATATCTAGATCATTATTTATTTCATCTAAACTTCTATCATATTTTTTTACTATTGCTATATTTATTGCCGCATAAACAATAGAGAAAAGAAAAATGAATGTGATTATTAAGAATTTAATGTTAATCTTATTACTTTTTATTGCATCTTTTTGCAATATTTTAGAGAAAAGAATAGTAACACAATCTAAGTCTTTATTATATAATTTTATGCTATCATTTTCATGCAATTTTTTATCTTCTAGAATATATGCTTTTATATTTTGAACACCCCCTAAACATTTCGACATCGCCTTTGTTTCAAAAGCAATATTTCCATTTTCAAAATATTTAAACACTATATCCCCTATTAAAACTGCATTATATGTATTTGCATCACTTTGTATAATAGCTAGAGAATCTAATTCATTTATATTCTGTTCTTCCATATATTTTTTTAATTTTTCTATAGTTGAACATAAATATTCAACAGTATATTCTTCAGCTTCTATAAGTTCTTGGACTATGTATTCTACTACTATTTTTGATATTTTATTTATGCTTTTAATATTTTTAGCATGTATAAATATAATAGAGTCCCTGTTTTCAAAATAACCAAAATATGTATTTTGTTCTTCTATAAAATCTACATTTACATATTCGCCTATTAAACCTGCCATGTGAAATTATCTCCACAAAAATTTACAAATACTAGCTTTGTATCTCCTATTTCTATAAGACTATATGAATCTAGTTTAGTTGTTTCATAAATTGCCTTTTTATTTACATAGACTAAATTTCCTGTTTCTCCTGGAGAAATCACAAAAACTTTTTGCTTTTCATTGTATGTTATTACAAAATTATTCTTTTTTTCTATTTTTTTATCTCCAAGTATACAAACATCTAAATCTGTACTACTTCCAACAAAATTTCTTTTATTTGTTAATCTATAGTCTTTTCCTTTTTCAAAGCCTTCAATACAAACTAGCCAACCCACAACCGGATCTATTTTCAAAGGTATATATGCTATTGTTTCTATATCTATTTCAGAATCTTCAAAATTTATTTCATTATTTTTTTTCATTTCACAATATGGACATTTTTTCACTTTAGAAATGTCATAAAAATGACCTTTTTCACATCTATCTAATTTCATATTTTCCTCAATTTACAAGAATTTTTATTCCACTAATACTAATAATATCTCCAATTAATATTTTTTCTTCCTTAAAAGCTCTTAAATTAATTTTTCTATTATTCATTTTTATTAAATCTGTTCCATTTCTAGAACCTTCATCTGTTATATAAAAAGAATTTTCTTTTTTAAATATTCTTGCTTGTCTTCGACTTACAAGTTCTTCATTAAAGGTACCTGATAAATCAATATCAACAAAACAACTTTTAGAATTTTTCCCAATTATATATTCCGATTTGTTAAGTTCATAAACACATTTGTCGTTACCCATCTCATCTAAAAGAATTAATCTATTTATTGCATTTTTTTTATTTAACATTTCTAATCTATTTTTTTTCAAAATTGCATTTTGTAGACTAATTTCTTGATTAATAAATTTAATAATTTTTTTATTCAAAGTTAGTATAAACATTGTATTATACAGTGTTAAAAGCATTATTACTAAAATAATTGAATTTTTTATTTTTTGTGATAAAATGGCATACAAAAAGCCTATAATCAATATTATACAGATCACTGTAATTTCCGTTTTAAAGTCTTTCTGATTATTTTTAATATTTTTAACTAAATAATTATTTTCATTTTTTTTTAATATTCTTCTTAATTTATTCAAGATAAAAACATTCATCATTTTCTTTAATTTCTTTCACATCAATTTTATTGTTATTTCTTAATATATTTGCCAATTTTTTGATAAGTTCTTTATTATCACAAGATACATCTATAGAAATGCCTAGCTTATTTTCTATATATGCAATAATTAATTCTTTGCTTACAACTGAATTGAAACAAAGAAAAATAAAGTTTAAATCAATTTGACTTATTTTTAATTTATGACTTGCAAGATATGCCCATTTTTTTAATATTATGGGTGATATTGTTGATACTTTACTATGACTTACTGAATATTTTTGATTAATTATATCTACTGTATTATATTCATCTCTATATTCTTCAAAAGTTTCGATTTCATCACTTATTTTTGCACCTTGTCTAATTATAATTTCAAATAGCAAAAATTCGCCCTTATAATCTGCAGTATTAATCAATTCTAATGTTAGAATATTATCATAATAAGTTTTAGTAATTTTGCTATTTAATTTAGCAATACAAGTATATCTTCCCTCTACACTAGGTATATTCAAATTTAATTCATCATTAATATAGAATATTTTATTATCAATTTTTAATATACCCCTACTTATTTTGAAAACATTTTCTATTTTGTCATAGCTTATCTCAAAACCTGTAACAACTCCATCACTGGAACTAGCATATTTAGCCTGTATAAAGTTCAATAAATTAGCACTAAGTAAATTTAAACTTTCAGATGTTATAAGCCCATAGTGTTCAAACTTCGGTATTTTTGTACTAATTTCAATTTGCATCATATCCACCTTCTATTGTTATCTCACCAAGTTTTTCCTTTTTTTGCTTTAACATCATTGTAAATATTCCTGTTCCATTTTTAACATTGAAGCTTTCTGTATAATCAACAATAAAAGTGTTTGGCAGATTAATTTTTCTTATAACAGTCCCTGCTGAAATAATCTCAAATGTTAAATTTCTATACGCATCTTGATTTTCAGAAGGTACTAAAGACCAAAGACACAACTTCTTTGTCACATCATCTTTTTCATTAGTTATTTTTCCACTAATTTCCAAACCAACACTTAAATCTGTAGCCCTAGCATTAGAATCGTTAGGTGTATCTGAAATATATTTAACATCCAATACCCTATCTTTTTCTAAAACTATTTCATCTTTACTTCCTTTTATCACAACCTTAAATCCCATCTATATCACCTCCTTTCATTCTTTAGAATTAATTTTAAGATTAAGATGTTTTACATCTCCTGCAAAATTCAAATTCAATATACAAGTATCTGATATTATTGCATAAGTCATATCATCTTCAGCTCTTAAAATTGAATTTACATATATAGAATCCTTTTCCCAAATACTCTTGGTACTTTTAGGACTAGAACTAAAGAAAAATTTTAATCTATCTTCTTTAAAATCCGTTGTTTCATATCTAATTATTCTTTCAATATATGTACTTGCTAATGTTTTATAAATGGGTTCATAATTGTATCCATCACTTCTACTCATACTTCTTGCTTTATATACTGTTATATTTTCGATATTTTTATTATTATATATAGAATTTTCAGATGAAAATACAAATCCATAATTGGCTTCATTTATCTTATTTTTCAAATCTATTGTATAACCTGAAATTTCTTTTGGCATTGTTGTTTTTAATTCAAAACTATTTTCATTTGACTCTATATTTATTCTAACTCCCGGTGTGTTATTGCTTATTGAAGTAAATCTTTCTTTTAAATAACCTGGACATTGATATGACGATACTAAACCTGCTGCAATATAACTTGAATCTATATAAAGTCCATTAATATAGTAAAATAATTCTTCGTTATTTTCTCCCATCATTTTACCAACAGACACTTTAGATCTATTTTTAGGTATTATTGTAAAATTTGGGAATACATGTATTAAATACTCTGAATAAGATTTATTTTCCAACATCATAGTTTTTTCTTTGTATTCATCTAAGCCACTTATAGACAAGTGTTTAAAATCTGTTTTGTCACTTGCATGAAAATTAAAGAAAAGTTGAATTTTATACTTTTCCAATAAATCTGTTAAATGTAACAAACAACTTATTTTATTTTTTGTATTATTTTCATTTTCATCATAGCTTAAAAATCTTTGTTTAGGTTTCTTTTCATCAATTTCTACTTCTAAAGATAAGTTTGCAAGTATTGCAAACCATATTGTATTTGCAAAATCATTCTTATTATTAACAGTATTTAAATAAATATCTAAAGCCTTTTTATTTTTAGGAATCATTAATAAATCTGTATTAAGATTAACAACTAATAATTTGGGTTGCATTTGTCTATATTTTGTATTATATTGATCAAAATATAACTTAACTCCCAAAACTTTTTTTATTAACTCCTTAGAAATTAATATAAAGTCTTCTTGAGAAGTTTTATATAAATTTAAAT
This sequence comes from Sneathia sanguinegens, assembly GCF_001517935.1. Taxonomy (NCBI): domain Bacteria; kingdom Fusobacteriati; phylum Fusobacteriota; class Fusobacteriia; order Fusobacteriales; family Leptotrichiaceae; genus Sneathia; species Sneathia sanguinegens. The sequence goes on along the minus strand of NZ_LOQF01000012.1, from coordinate 970 downwards.
AATTATTGTAGTTATTTAATTCTTTTTGTACATCTACATCTACTTGTATTGTATTGGGAACATATGATCTTGATATTAATTCTGCAACATAATTACTTTTATATGTTACATTTTCATTGTAATCTTCAATAAAAATTTGAGATAATTTTTCTGAATTTTTTTGACTAGTTTCTATTTGTAATTGATTTGATATTGTATTAATTTCCGCAACTTCTAAAGCACCACTATCTCCTATATATAGCAAGCCTGGTTTTATTTTTTCAATCTGATTTAAATTCCCCTTAATAGTATTCAAGGATAACCTTGTTTCTATATCTTCAATTGCTAATGGTAACATTGCAAGAACATTATTGTAATTTTTCGAGGCTTCCAAAAAACAATGATTTAGTTTACTTCCTATTTCCTTTTTCTCAGGATTTTTATCATCTAATTCTTCGTACTTATTGTATAAATAATTTATTTCTTTTCTTGTCTGCTTTAAATTTTCAATTATTCTTTTTGGCGTTAATAATTCTAAAATATCTTCATAATTAAAATTAATATTTTTTACTTTATTATTATTTCTAGCATCAATTAAAGCTAATAACATTTTAAAAAATGTATTATTTTTACAAATTTTTATTTCTGTAACACAATCTTTAGAAATATTTTCATTTCTTTCTAAAGAATAACAGATTTTATTTTTTGAAGAATCAAAATAACTATATATTGTTGGATCAAATTTAATTAAAAATTCTTCAAAACTTTCAACAAGTAGTTCTTTATTAATTTCTTCAATTTTATCATCACTTAAACTATTTTGTCCTTCAGAATCTCCTATTAAAGTCAATAAATTCAACTTTTCTGGATTAATTTCTTCAAATAAAATAGTTCTATTAGTTTGTATTAGTTTTTCCATTTTACCTCCATATTTTGCTTCTTGCTAATATTATATTATTTTTTAGAAAAATTTCTATATTTTTTGCTAATT
>NZ_LOQF01000011.1 GCF_001517935.1 Sneathia sanguinegens | reverse complement strand
GAGCCAGGATCAAACTCTTCGTTCTTATCTATCTTTCGATATTCTTTTCACCTTTTTTGTCTTTTCTTAACATCTTGTTTGCTTTTCTTTTCTTAGTGTCCTCGTCTTTATTGACAATCACTATATTACCAAATTTATACTCCTTTGTCAATATCTTTTTTTCTTTTTTTTTCAAAAATCTTCTCAATACACCTTTTTTACTGGCTTAAAATGTTTTTATTTTTTCTTTTTTTCTCAAAAAAAACTAGCACAATCGTGCTAGTTTCTCTTAAACAAACCTTTTATGCCTTTATATATAACTTCAAAGAAACTATATGATCTTAGTAACTTATCACTAGCTATATATTTATTGACTGCTTTCAATACTTTCTTATTATTTTTAGAAGAAAATGTTAGATGTTGTCCATTTTTTAAAAAAATTGCAAATCTATTTATATATTTTCCAAAAAGAACGGAAGCACTAATATAGCTAATTTCAGACCAAGGTATTTGAATATAGTCCTTCTTATTTTTATCATTATAGAATTCAAAGGCTCTATCTCCAATATGAATCTTGCCATAACTTGCTAGAAACAAATATGAAGTCCCTGCAATAACTAAATCCACATTTTTATTCATTGATTCTATCATTTTTACATTATTCCACCAAGTTTAGCCAATATACCAACAATGAACAATGCTAATATTATTGTTATAGGTGAAACTTTCTTCTTAAGTAATTTACAACATAATAATGTTAATAATAATGCTGCAAGCCCTGGAATTAATGAATCTAAGTTTTGTTGTAAAGTTGTAACTTTTGCAACATTAAGACCATTTGCTCCTAAAGCACTATATTGTTCAAGTGCAGATTTTATACCATCTGTTCCTTGTGGTAATGACTTCCAATCAATATATGCTCCTGGAGATTGCATAACTGTTGAAACAACTGATTTGAAGCTAATACTTACCCATCTTTGTACCAAAGCTCCTATTATAAACATACCTAAAATTGAAGCTCCTGTAGTGATTTTTTGTAATAAACCACCTGATAAGTCATTAGTAATCTTTGTACCAACCTTATAACCAAATTCTTGTGTATACCACATGAATCCAAAACGAATAACATTCCATACTACAAAGAATAATAATGGACCTAATATACTTCCACTTAAGGCTAATGAAGCTCCTAAAGCCCCTAATATAGGTCTAGCTGTAAACCAGAAAACTGGATCTCCAACACCAGCTAATGGTCCCATCATACCTATCTTAACACCTTGTATTGCTGCTTCATCTATATTAGCACCATTTGCTTTTTGTTCTTCTAATGATAAAGTTACTCCTAATACTGGTGATGATACATATGGGTGTGTATTATAGAATTCCAAATGTCTTTTTAAAGCTGCAATTCTATCTTCTTTTGTTTCATATAATGCTTTTATAGCTGGTATTATAGAAAATGCCCAACCACCATTTTGCATACGTTCATAGTTCCAAGACCCTTGAAGGTATTGGTGACGTAGAGCAACTGAAAATCTAACTTTTTTTGATAATTTTTTCTTTTCCATGTCTTTTCTCCTCTCTCCTTCAAGTATTAATAATCATTTAAAATATCGCCAAGTGGATCACCAGATAAAGTATTATTTGATGATTTTGCAGATTCTTTAAGTGCTAAGTAAATAAGTGCCATACTTACTCCTATAGTACCTAAAGCTATTAATGTTAGTGAATTTATGGCAGCAAAAACAAAACCTAAAGCAAAGAAAGGCCAAACTTCTTTTGTAGCCATCATATTAATAACCATAGCATAACCAACTGCAGCTACCATTCCTCCACCTACAGCCATACCACCTGCTAACCATTCAGGCATAGCTTGTAATAATTGTGTAACCGCTTGCGAAGGTATGAAACAAAGAATTGCTGCTGGTATTGCAATACGAATACCTTGCATAAATATTGCAATTATATGCCAAATTTCTACTCCTTTAATATTACCTTTTTCAGCTTCTGCATCCATCATATGTACTATAGGTATAGCTACTGTACGACATATCATAGTTAAAAATAAACCTGCAACTGATAAAGGTATAGCTAAAGCTATTGATGTACTTATTGCATTTGTTGTATCTGCATTAGGTCCACTTAATGCAAGTACCATAATTATACCTGAAGCTACAGAAGCTAAAGCTGCATCTGGAGCAACAGCTGCACCTATATTTGCCCAACCAAGTGCTATCATTTGAAGAGATCCACCTAAGATAATCCCTTCTGTTAAGTGCCCTGACACTAAACCTATTAGTGTACATGCAACTATTGGTTGGTGAAATTGAAATTGATCAAGTATACCTTCCATACCTGCAAGAAGGGCAACTATAATAATTAACACAATTGTTAATCCGTTCATATTTCCTCCCTATTTATTCTTTAATTCTTTTTCTGCTTTTTCAAGAATAGCGTCAATATTTTCTGGAGTATCTGAAGGAACTTTTCTAACATCCATCTTAACTCCCATAGACATCAATTTTTTCAAGCTAGAAACATCTTTTTCATCCATTGAAAAGACTTTTGTAACAACTACTTTTCCTGCATAATGTGCTATTGATCCCAAATTAAGTGTATTATATTTAACACCACTTTCATAAGCTAATAAAGCATCTTCTGGTGATTCAAATAATAGTAATGCTTTGGTATTTCCAAAACGAGGATCTTTTGCTACTTCTGCCATTTTTGATATTGGAACAACATGAGCCTTAACACCTGGTGGTGTAGCTTGTTCTATCATTTTCTTTCTCAAAGTATCTTTAGAAACTTTGTCAGAAACTACTATAATTCTATCAGGTCTAGTATCTTTTACCCATGAAGTAGCAACTTGACCATGTAATAATCTTGTATCTACACGAGCTAAAACATATTTTATCTTTCCATCTCCAATTACTGTACCTTCTGGTATAGTTCCCTTCATTGAACCTCCAGCTTGGTTTTGTTCCTTCTTAGGTTCAATACTTTCAGGTAAGACTTTAATATCTTCTCTTGCACTAGTCAAAATATTTGCTGCTATTTCATGTGCTTTATCTACATCTTCTCTTAAGCTAATAGCTTCGATTAACATAGGTAAATTTAACCCTGAAACAATCGCCCATTTATCTTTGTGAGCATCAAGTAACAAACTTGCTTGATTAAAAGGAGTCCCTGACCACAAATCTACTAAAAACAAGACTTCATCTGTTGCATCAAAAGAGTCTATTGCTTTTTGCATCTTAGCTTTTATATCATCTGGTCCTTCATTAGGCATAAATGTACAAGCACAAACTTTTTCTTGTTCTCCGAACACCATGTTTGCTGATTGTAGTATACCTTTAGCAAATTCTCCGTGAGTAGCTATGATAATACCTACCATACATTCACTTCCTTTCTTAAATTTTGTTTTAACACAATTTCATTTAAAGTATACAACATATTTCTAATATTTCAAAAATTTTTTTTCTTTTATACTAAAAAAAACCGTTTTACTACTACTCTTGTCTTATAAATTTTAATTTGATATAATTAACATTATTACATAGAAAGGTGGCTTATGATAAAAAATATATTTATTTATTTTTCATTATTTAGTTTAATATCTTGTTCCACTATACAAAAAACTAACAATGAGGAAAACAAACAAAATAACAAAAACGAACTTACAACAATAAAAGAAATTCCAAAACAAAATTTACAACATGAGGAAATCCCCATTAACAATGAACCTTTAAAAGAAAAGACTAATGAAAATATTTTTGTTGATCCTAATAATACTGTACATATTTTTGAAGCAATTCCTAAGTACCCTATTATTTCTCAACTGAATCTTTCAAAAACAAAAAATTTTAATAATTTGTCTTATTTTGAGCAAGCACATCCATTATTTGTTACCATTTCTTTTTTAGATTCTAATTTAAATAATAAATTAGATGACAATGAAAGAATATTTAACAAAGATGATTTAATTTTATATAATCAACGAGATATTTACGCTAACTATAATGCTACTGGAATTATAAATATGTCATATGGTTTCACTAATTCAAATATTTATTTAGCTAATAAAGTTAATGATAAATCTGAATATATAGATAGTTTAGATAAAATAACTAGCTCTCATGATGTATATCATGAATATTTTTCAAGACTTTTATTTGATAAAAATTATACACAAAATAGACAATTAAGAATTAAATCTTTAGGAAATATGAGTGATAAAGATGACTACACTAATTGGTTAACAGCACACAGTATAAATCTTTATCAATTTATGAGTCCTGAATTACAAAAAATAGCTAGAAATGATATTATTTATGTGAAAAATATTATAAGACCTGAAACTTTTAAAAATTTACCTAATAGTAATCTTCCTAAAATTAGGAATCTTTTAACATATAAGGATGAAAATTATTATGAACTTCAAGTACATGAAAATTATGGAGATTCAAAAGCCATGTTACTCCGTTCTTTCGTTGTAGCCCAAGATGGCTTTATAAAACATATCAAGGATAATGGTGTTGATATGGGATCTAGCTATGCGGCTCCTCGTGTAACAAGACTAGCATATGAATTAAAAAAGAAATTTCCTTTTTTAAGATATAATCAAATTAAACAAATAATATTAACTACAACAAAAGCTAGCAACAAATATCTTGATCCTTATATAGGTTGGGGTGTTGTAGATAACCAAAAAGCCTTAAATGGAATAGGTGCATTGAATGCAGGTCTTATAGAAGAAGAGGAATTTTATTCTGATATGCCTGATAAAATTAAAGATAAAAAAGGAAATATATATTTCTATCTTAATATTCCAAACTCAACTTATGAATGGTCAAATGATATTTATGGAGGTCTTGAAGGTGACGGAAATAACAATTCATCAATAGAAGTACCCATATATTCTCAGGGAAAAAGATTAAAATATCGTATGCCCCTTGTGTTAGATTCAGAAAAAAAATATTATAATAATATTGCTCAAGCTGGGCTTAGAAAAGATGGTGCTGGTACAATAATTTTAAGTGGTAAACAACATTATCATACAAATACACAAATATTAAATGGTACTTTAGAATTAAAAAATGATAGTAATTCTAAATATGAAATTTTTGATAAGGGGATTTTTAAAGCTAACAATAGCACTATTAAAAATGATGTAATTAATGAAGGAACTACTATTTTTGAAAATGCAGTTACCTTAAATAATTATTATGCTCAAAAAAATTCAAAAACAATTTTTTCAAAAAATGCAAAATTACAGGGAAACGAAATAATCATAAAAGATAAATTTAGAGTAGAAGCTTCTGATAATAATTTAAACGATTTTGAAATTATTGCTAAAAAAACAGAAATTAGTGACAATGATTTTGAAAATATTTTTCTTAAACTTAAGGAAGAAAAAAGTTCAAATGAAAATAAAAAGTATACTTTAACAGATAACTCAAAAAAATACTTTATTTCATTAGAAAATTTGAGTGAAGAACAACTCAGAAATATTCCAATTTATAATCAAAATACTAGAGATTTCTATAAAGAATATAAGACAAGCAATAAACCTCTATTTTCTTTAGGTAATATTGTAGCTAAAAGCCAAGCTGAAGCTATATCTTCTATTTTTACCGATAATTATACAAGCTTTATTAGTGAAAATATAGATATTTTTAATCAAATATCTAAAAACTATTTAAACGAAATTAGTCATAAACCCTTTAATAGTTTTTACATTAATTCATATAATTCTTTTAATTTAAAGGATAACAAGAAATTCACTAAGTTTTCAAGAAATATTAATGGCTTAAGTCTAGGACTAAATAAGCAAATTAAAAATGATTTTTCACTAGCCTTTGCTTTGGGAATATATAATAGTTATTACAACTTTTTTAATGATTCTTTAACTAACACTATAAATAATACAAGTTTTAATTTCAATTTAACTCCAATATTTAGAAAAAATAATTTTGAATTTCTAACTAATTTTGGAATTAATCTTGGAGATAACTCTGTTACTAGAGCCTTAAATAAAAATGAAATAAAAATTAATTCAAATTTCAAAACAAGAGAATTTATTATAAATTCTCAAGCTAAATACAATATAAATATCTTTGATGGCTTAAGTTTAAGCCCTAAATTAGGTCTTAACTATTCAAATATAAATATTTTTGACATTAAAGAAAAAATAAAGGAAAAAAATTTCAAACAATTTGCTTTAAGCTTAACAAATAATATATTAAATTTATATCAAATTAATTTTGGACTTGAAGCCAATGTTAAATTAAAAAACTTAAATATTATTAATTCTTTAGATTATTCTTTTTATCCTAAAGATACTATAGAACTTAATGCAAAACTTAATGGAGTAAATTTTAAATTAAAAGGGCAGAATTTAAAAAAACATAATTTAGATTATAATTTAATGTTAAAATACACATTAAATAAGAATTTTTCTATTTCTAATAATTTTAAATTTAATACCAATAAAAAATTTGGTTTATCCTCAAGTTTAATCTACATATTTTAAAAATTAATAAAAAATGCACCCCAATCTTTTTATCTAAGATTTAGGGTGCATTAAATTTTTTCTATTAAAATTCAAATTTTACACCTAAATTAATTGTGTGACTCTTTAAATTTTTACCAAAATATTGTGCATTCAATGTTATACTATCAATTGGACTATATTTCATATCACAACCATAAGTAACAACATTATCTTCTAATTTCAAACCTTTAATATTATATTTAAAATCATAATCTTTTAATTCTACATTAGATTTTAATGTAGTATCTGTTAGGTATTTCTTATAAGCCAAACTTGTACCTAAACTTATTTTATTTGATACATTAACTCTAGCTTTTAAACCTAAGCCCATATATGCTTTTAAGAAGCCTTCTGTATTTGCTTTATATCCAAAGTTTGTATTTTCATCAAAATTACCTCTAACATAATACAATAAATTTGCTTGAGCAAATGGAGTTAATTCATATTTGTTTTCTTGTAATTTAAATGTATATCCACCTTCAAAATTAGTAGTAAATATTAAATCATTTGATTGTATATCTTTAATCGTATTACTTAATAATTTTCTATCTATTTTTTTATTCATGTAGTCTGCACTAAAATTAGTGTTTAAATAACCTTCATTTTTCTTGAAATTTATGAACCCAAAGGCTCCTATTGTATTTGCGTGAATAGTTCCTTGTAAGTCTTTTTTCAAATCAAAGTCTAACATATTTGTTTTAACATAATTTAAACCTAAACCAAAATAAAGATCTTTCGTTGTATAACCTAAGCCTAGCAATAAACCATTATTTAAAATAGTTTTTTCTCCCTTTTCTTTATTTATAGCATATTTAATATTATTTAATGATTCTGCAAAAATAGATATTTTATTTTCTCTTCCTTTTATTAATTTATTGTTCAAAATACTTTGTTTTAAATCTTGTATTTCATAACCTACTAATTGAGAATTTGCTAATACATCTCCATTTAAAGTTTTAGCTTCATCTTGATTCATCCAATATAAATCCTCTAATGCTATTTCCATAGCTTGTACCTTTGTTGTATTTGGCTTATTTTTTAAATTTTTCTCTAAAAGTTTTTCTAACTTTTCTTTCGCATCGTCCATAGTAACTATATTTTCATTTTCTATTTTATTTTTTATATTAGGATCTTTTATAAGCTTAATAACTACCCTATAATCATCACTTAATTTTACTGGCACAGAATCTTTTTTAGGTTTTGTTGACCATCTTGGAAAATCACTTTCTTTATAATACTTACCTTGATATTCTTTTACCTTATTTCCATCAACATCAAGTTTTGCTGTTGTAACATTAAATTTATAGTGTGTATTTATAATAATATCTTCTAGTTGTAATTTTTGAAGATCTTTTTTAGAAATTTTATCTATTATTAGAATATCTGTACTTGCTCTTTTTGTTACACTTCCTTTAGGTCTGAAAATGTCATAATTAAAGAAATTTGTTTCACTTAAGTCTACTTCTTTTAATTTTAATTTTGCATTAGTTGAAACAAGTATTTTACCATTATTTTTTTGCTTATATTTTCCATTTATTATATCTCTATCTGAATAAGAATATAATCTACCTTCATTCAAGACATCTGCATCTTGAGATAAATCTCTATATTCTTTTATTTTTGCAAAATCTAATTTAAGTTTAGCTCCTTCATAAATAGTTATAGGAGATTTTGAGCTACCTAACATTATCAAAGTTCCTTCTTTAATTAAAGTAGGTCCTGTATAAGTATTTTTACCTTGTAATACAAGCTTACCCTTTCCTAATTTTTCTAAACCTGCATCGTCAAATAATTCTTGTTCTTCTTTTGAAAAAGTTTTGTAATATTCTTGTTTCTTTTTCTCTATTTTAGCTAGTTCTTTTGTATGTATATCTGATAATTCTATATTATTTTCTTGCAAGAATTTTATTGCTTGTTTTCCTTCACTTGAATTTTTAAAACCACTACCCATTAGATATTTCGGTGTATATGCTTTAGCTAATGAATAAACAAACATTTCTAAATCATTTAAACCTTTACCTCTACTATACATATGGTGAGCTAAATCAAAACCACCTTCTATATGATTTCTAAAAGTATAATAACCACTAGGTATATTTACAACAAAATTTTCATTTCCTGTTTCATGTGTTAAGGCCTTAACAAATCTACCTGGTCCAGATTGTGCTGCAATTTTATTTAAAATTCCCCAACCTATATTTTCATCTACACCATATAAGCCAACTTGAACAGGAACTAATTTTTCTTTTCCATCAGCTGTTTTTTCTTTAATAGAAATTACTCTATAATCATCATCTGCTGTTGTAAATATTGTTTGTTTTATTTGGTGTGCTGTCATCCATGGAAAAACTTGAGAAATTAAACCTACAGTTGCTGTAACTCTTGGAGCAGCAAAACTTGAACCCGGATTTTCTTTTGAAAAAGTTTTATCACTATATTCAAAATTAAATTCAGCATTGTCTTTTCCTATATATTGTTTACGACCTAATTTTTCATTTTGTTCTTTTGTTAATTCTTTTACATAATAATACTGACCTTCTGCTGCTATAGTCATCATTTTTTCTAGACCAGCTCTTGCAAATGATAATTTTAATGGTCTTCCATTAGGATCTACACCTTTTAAATTAGTCCAATCTTGCATTACCTTCATTTGTTCTTTTATTTCTTTTTTAGAAGCTTCTGAATATTCATTACTATCTAATTTTTCTTGTAATTTTGCATAATAGTCATTAAAATTATTTACATATTCTTTAAAAAATCCATATTCATCTACATAATTCATTCCTTTGAATTTCATAGTATATAGTCTTAAATTATCTGAAATATTTTCTGTAGCTGATATACCTGGGAAGGATTTTGTACCTGCTAAACCAACTACACCAACCATATTTTTTCTATAAGTATAATCTAGTTCTGCTTTCTCACCTTTTTTCTTAGCTTCTTCTTCTTTTTTGTAATTAATGAAATTATGTATTCCTAAGAAATTATTACCATAATATTTATCACCATTTTCAAATATTATTTTTTTGCCATTTTCATCAAAACTCGTTAAATCAACATTAATTTTTCTAGTATTACCTTGTGAGGCAACAAAAAGAACATCATAATTACTCAAAGGTAATTCAGAAGAAGTTTTTAATCTTTGTTCTAATTCTAATAAACGAACATCTAATAAATTTTGATAATCTGTTAAAGTTATTTTCTTTTTAGCTTCAAAATAATTAAGCATACTTGGTATACCTAAATTTCCACCTTCAACTTCATTTTTATAGAAATCTTGTTCTGAAACTCTATCTAACCATATTTTAATAGCTGTTCTGAATTCTGGATTTTCATTATATTCCTTAACAGCTTTTTCCTTTTGTTCCTTTGTCATTTCTTTAATTGCTTTATAATCTTCAAATCTAGCAGAAGATCCATAAGACATATTTATAGCCTTTATATTTTTATCTTCATCTAGTACTTTTGATAAATATTTTGAATAAGTTGAAGTATCTAAGCTTTGTTTTTCATTTCCTATAGGTAAAACTTTGAAATGTATATTTGTTTTTGCTAATTTTTGTTCTTCTGTAATATCTGTCATTTCATTTAAAATTTTATATAACTTTAAATACCAATCTTTTAAGAAAGCTATCTTTTCTTCTTCAGTCATATAAATAGGGTTTTCATCTTTTTTTCTTTTTGGATTTTTTAAATATTTAAATGTTCCATCTTTTTGTTTTTCTTTATGTACATTTAAGTTATAGAATTCTTTATCGAATTTATAATAATACAATGATTTAGCTATCTGATTAGATGAATATTGATTAAGATTAGCCTTAAAAACTTCATTTAAATAATATAGACTTTCATATATTTTTTCATTATCCTTTGTTGCATCATTAGGTAAACCTAAAGTAGAACCATATAAATTAAATGGCTCAAATTTTTGTTGATACCCATGATGATATAGCATTTTTTTCATAGGTGCTGTAAATATTAACATATTTAAATAATCTGAATTACCTGAAGCTAATTCATCTACCATAGAACCTATTACTGTTGCTCCATGTGATCTTTCCATTCCTAATGTATCAGCTGGATTTTTTTCTAATTTTGCATCCATTCCCTTAGGTAAAACTCTATAAATTCTTTTTTCAAATTCAGGTGATACATCTGAAAAAGTTGAATCTGCAACTGCTACTGTTATTCCAGGAAAACTTACATGTGCTTTTTCTTCTTTTGAAAATATTACTTTTCCATTTTCTATAATTTTTCTTACAATAGTATGATTTCCTACTTTTTTACCTTCTGTTCCACCTTTTATTTCTGTCACAAATTCTAATTTAGAATTAGGATTTTCTTCCTTGTAATTAGTTTCTATTTCTTTTAATTTACCGAATTTGAACCCACCTTTTATACTTTTTCCATCTTCTGAAAATTTCAAAGTCTTTTCATCTAAATTTTCTAATAAGTCTTCATATTTTCCCTTATAATCTTCTAACTTTTCTCCAAATTGTACATCATATTTTTCTTGATTTACAAAATGTTTTCCTGCTTGTGTTTTAACTGAAACCTTATATTTTCCTAAATAATCATCTTCATCATTATATTCTTGATAATATGAAATAATTTTTTCATCAACAGGATCATCTTCATCATAGCTTACAACTTCATAACTTATTCTTCCATTATCCTTGCCTTTTTTTAATTCGCTATATCTAATATCTTTTTTAAGACTTGGTACTTCTTTTATTTCAACTGGTTTATTTAACATAACTTCTTTAGTTGTATTTGTTTTACTATTATGTAGTGTTAAATAGATTGTTTTTTGTTTCAAAAATTTAACTACTTTTACACCATCTTTTTCTATTACTTCATATTTATCATTTTTAGTATATTTATTATAGTTTTTATCATCTTTTTTTATTACAAGCACAGGTTCTTTTGCTTCTGCTTTAACTAGCATTACATCTTGACTAATGGGCTTATTAATATATATTTGCTCTCCATTATATAAATAGTCTAAATTAGAAATTTCAAAATCCTCTTTTTTGAAAAAATCTAAAATATCTACATCTCTAAATTTACTAACCAAGTCTAACTCTTGAGATAATTTATGATTCGTATAAGTTATTTTTGGTTTAGTATCTATTTTAGCTATTTCTTTTTTATTAAAAGTTGCACAACTTGTTAAAAAAGTTAATAGCAATATTAAATTTTTTATTTTCATCTATTCTCCTTTACCATCTATATTTTAATTCAAAAGCTATTTTAGGGCTTAACTTTTTAAAGCCAAAGTTTTTGTCTATATATGAATATTGTCCATTATCTGGTCTTTTTTCATTTTTAATTATATTTACAACTTCTTTTGCAAAATTTAATTCAACCTCTAATTTTGTATTCAAATCTAATTTTTCAATAGGACTATATTTTACTTCTACAAAAGGATTAACCTTTATTTCTCCCCCTAAATTATATCTATATTGTCTATAATCAGATATTTCAGGATCTTTTTTATTACTTGGTATATCCTTATTTTCAAAATGATATAATTTTTCTTTAGTTATAGCTAAAGCTTGAAAATTAGCTTCCATACCTAAACCAGAATTAAGACTTAAATTAGTATTAAATTTCTTTTGATGTTCTATTTTTGTCTTTAATCCTATTTTATTAAATATACTAACAGGTCTTATATTCCCTAAATATATTAATTTTTCTTCTGGATCTGACATATCTTTTGCATATGGAAAGTAAATAAATGAAGAATTATTATTAAAATACATTTCTGTATTTACTTTTAATATGTCTTTTAACGGTGTATACAAAACTTCTAATTTAGTTTCAAAATTATTTTCATAATCATCTGGATTTAAAACTTTCTTTTTTGTTGTCATATTAAAATCATTTTTTAAACTAGATATTATTTTTAATTTATCATTTGCTTCATATTCTAAATTAGTATTTATAGCTATTTTATCTGAATTAGGTAGTAATTTTTTATCTTTAATTTTTAAAGCTAAAGATAAATCATCTTCTAACTTAAATTTAAGTTTTGGCATTATATTAATATTAATTTTTCCTTTATTAGCTAAATATATTTCATGTGCTATATTTTCACTTTTTGAGAAATATTTTTTTACATTAATCGCTGTCTTATATCCAACTGCAAATTCATTTGATATTTTTTCATCTATATATTTTAAGCCCATTTGAACAGCTGGCTTATATGCCCATTTTTCTTCAATTACATCAGAGCTATCTTGATCTTGCTTATAGTTTATTTCTCTTTTATATTCAAATTCACTAATATATTTTGGTATAAAACTTAAATTTTTATTTAAATTTAACTTAAAATTAAAGTCTGTTTTAGGTTTTAGAACACTATATTTTTTTTCGATTTTTTCATTTTTTCTTTCTCCTGCTGATAATAGTTGTAATACATTAAGACTATTATTTACATTAAATTCACCCTTACCAAACTTATATTTAATATTAAATTTAGTATCATGATCTAAGTGATGAACATAATGTCCAGGTAAACCTGCATCTGGATAATCAAACATCTTTTTATCAAATGTATCAAATTTTTTACTTGCTAAATTCAAATCATAAAAACCAATATATTCCATATCTAAAAATATATCTTTATTTATCTTTTGTTTTAATTTTGCTTGTCCTTTAATATATGCTTCATCTTTATCAAATCTAACTATTTGATTTGCTTTATATTTTATTCCTAAATCTATTTCACTTTCTTTTATTTTTCCTTTTAATGTTGAATCAAAAAGAATATTTCCTAAGGCTTGTTTTGTACCATCAGCTTCTATATACTCACCAGGCTTACCTAAATCTTCAATTTTTTCATCTGCTTTATTTTTCTTTCTATCATTTACAAAATCATCTACATAATATGTCAATTTAGTTTCTGATTTTAAACCATAAAATTCAGGACTATTATATTTCAAATATATTTTTGACATAAAGTCATGATTTTTTGCTTTCTTCTTATCTTCTTCATTATCCCAATCATTTAATTGGATATCTGCTCTTTTTGATTTTATTACAGTCCCTAAATTTAAATCAATTTTTTTTAATCTAAAATCTACATCAACTAAACTTAAGTTATATCCACTTTTATCATAGGCAAAAGTTTTAAAAGTTTGATTTTCTTTTTTATTTTCATCTTTTTGTGTAAATTCAGTATTAAAATCTAAAGAGCTTTTTAGGCGTATATCTATATTTTTTGCAGCATAAACTTGACTAATTACTAGAAAATACAACAATATTTTCTTATTTATTCTCATGAACTTTTTCCCTTCTTTCTTAGTTTTTAGTTAGATTATACCAAAAAATATACTTTTTCACAAATTTTTAAAACTTTAATTAAGAATATATTTTTTAGTTCAATTTTTTTTACTCTGCAATTACAAAATTACATTATTTTTTTATTTTTCAAAAAAAAAGATAAGCTTAATTTGCTTATCTTCTATTTTCCAACACAAAAATTATTAAATATATGATCTAATATATCTTCTGAAGTTATTTCACCCGTTATTTCCGACAAAGAATCTAAAGCTTCTTTTAGATCTACAGAAATTAAATCTAGAGGTAAACCATTATTAATAGTTTCAAACATATTCTCTATTGCTTGTTTGGTTTTTTCTAATGCTGTTTTATGTCTTATATTATTCAAAATACACTCATTTGCACTATTTTCTACTTCTTCTCCAACTATGTATTTATATACAAAATCTTCCATTTCATTTATCCCAATATTTTTCATAGCTGAAATTTTTACTACATTTTCTAAATTTTCAAAATTCTTACAAGGTCCCTTATCTATTTTATTTAATATATATATTACCTTCTTTTTATTTTTTTTAATATATTCTATAATCTCTTTATCTTCTTCTTCAATCTCTTTTGTTGCATCTAAAAGCATAAGAACTAAATCAGCCTTTGATATCAAATCCATAGATTTTTTTACACCTATACTTTCTACCAAGTCATCAGTTTTTCTTATACCGGCGGTATCAACTAAAATCAAAGGTAAACCCTTTATATTTATTCTTTCTTCTATTGTATCTCTTGTTGTTCCTTCTATTTCAGTTACTATTGCTCTTTCTTCTCTTAGTAAACTATTTAATAAGGTTGATTTTCCTACATTTGGTTTACCAACTATAACAGTCTTTATACCATCTTTTAAAATTTTACCCTTATCATAACTTTCAATTAATTTATTAGCCTTATTATATGTTATTTTTAAATTTTCTAACAATTCTTCTGGTATAGGATCATCTATTCCTTCTTCTGGATAATCAAGAACCACATTAACATGTGCTGCTATATCTAATAAGGTTTTTTTGAAATCATTTATCATTTCTTTAAGATCTCCCCTTAATTGATTAAGTGAAATATCTAAAGCTTGATCGGTATTACCATTTATTAAATCTATTACAGCTTCTGCTTGTGATAAATCTATTCTTCCATTCATAAAGGCTCTTTTAGTAAATTCTCCTCTTTCTGCCATTCTAGCACCATTTTTTAATACTAATTGAAGAACTCTTTGTGCCATTTTATGACCGCCATGGCAATTAATTTCTACAACATCTTCACAGGTATATGATTTTGGAGCTTTCATTCTAACAGCCATAACTTCATCTATTATTTTATCTTTATCTACTAAATTACCATATTTTAATTTATAGTAACCTATCTTAGTATTATTTATCGGCTTAAATATTTTATCTAAAATTTCAAAAGATTTTTCTCCTGATATTCTAATAATAGCAACACCTCCATCACCTTGAGCTGTTGCTATTGCTGCTATTGTATCAAATAACATTTTAATCCTCTTTTTCTTCTATGTATTTTATAACTAAAAATCTTTTTGGTTCTTCTCCATAACTTTCAGTTTTTAAATTAGCATAATTTGAGATTTCTTCATGTATTATTTTTCTTTCTCTTGCAGACATAGGACTTAATTTACAATTTGTCTTATATTTCAATACCTTTTCTGCCTTTCTTTGTGCTAAATTTCTTAAAGTTTCTTCTCTTTTTGCCTTATAATTATTTGAATCTATTTGTATTCTATAATTTCTTGTAGTTTTTATAGCATTTAATAAAGTTTCAAGAGAATTAAGGGCTATACCTTTTTCTCCTATTAAATATCTTACATCCTTACCAGTCAAATTAAGTACTATTGTATTTGAGTTCATTGTTATTTTTTCTATTTGTACATCTAATTCTGCTACTTCAATGAATTTTTCAAATGTTTGTTTAATAAGGTCTTCTACATTTTCGTCCTTTTTATTTTCTTTTTCTTTTTTCTTTTCAGGAACTTTAGCTATTTCATCCTTTTTTAATATACTAATTTCATATTTACCTTTTGCTTTAAAAAAAAGAAATTTTACCGGCTTTTTTACTTCATGTATACTATATGTTTCATCTTCAGCTAAACTTACATTTTCTTTTATTAATTTTTCTAATTCTTCTTTGTTATTAGCTTCTAAAGTTATCTTATTCATTATTTCTCACTTTCTTCATAACATATATTTGAATTAATATTGATATTGCTGTATTGATTACATAGTATAAATTTAAACCAGATGGGAATTTATAGAAAATGAATAACATCATTATTGGCATCATTAACATAGCTGATTGCATTGCATTTTCTCCATTTTCCTTATTTTTACTTGTTGGTGTCATTAATTTTTGTTGTACTATCATAAGTAATGAACTTATTATTGGTAAAATATTAATTGAAAAATTATGTATTACAAAAAGTGCATCAGGTTTTTTCAAATTAAACCACAAAAAAGTTGCAGTTTGAGGAATTTCACTACTCATAAATGCATAATATAAAGCAACAAATATTGGAAGTTGTATAATTAATGGCAAACAGCTTGAAAAAGGATTTACATTCTTTTCACGATAAAGTTGAGCTGTCATTTCATTTATTTTAGCCTTATCTCCCTTATATTTTTTTTGTATTTCATCTATTTCTGGTTGTAATTCTTTCATCATTTGCATTGATTTTTCTTGTTTTAAAGTTACAGGAAAAAGTAAAGCTTTAATCAAAAGTGTAGTTAAAATTATTGCTAAACCATAATTTCCTACTATAGAATTAAAAAATTTCAATATCTCTACTGCTATTGTTTCTAAAAATTTAACTCTTAGAAATGCTACTGCTATTAAATTTGTATTCATTATTCCTCCATTATTTTACTGGGTCATATCCACCTTTAGAAAAAGGATTGCATCTTAAAAGTCTATATAAAGCTAATAGACTACCTTTAATTATACCATATTTTTCTAGTGCTTGTATGGTATATTGAGAGCAAGTTGGATAATATTTACAAACCCTTCTTCTATATTTAGTTATTTTTTGGTATATTTTTATTATTTTTATTAAAATTTTTTTCATTTTTTTTTAGTCCATAAAGTATATCTTTTTCTATATCATTAAATTTTAAAAATTCTAAATCTAATTTACATTGTTTTTTAGCTACTAGTATAAAAGAGAAATTTTTATCAAATTTATTTATATTTTTTCTTATAGTTTCTCTAAATAATCTTTTTATTCTATTTCTTACTACGGCATTTCCTACTTTTTTACTAGCTACAAAACCAAACAATTGTTTTTCAGATTTTTGTAAAAATATTAAACAATATTTTGTATGTATTCTTTTACCTTTGGTGTATATAATATTAAAGTTTTCACTTTTTTTTATAGTTTCCATAAAAATTCCTTATTTTTAAAAAATCGGTGTTTATCTAGGCCACCGATTAATTTAAGCTGATAATACTGCTCTTCCTTTATTTCTTCTTCTTTTTAGTACATTACGTCCAGCTTTAGTTTTCATTCTTGATCTGAAGCCATGATCTTTTTTTCTTTTTCTATTATTTGGTTGAAATGTTCTTTTCATAATTTATCCTTTCTTTTTTTGTTAAATATGTACACTATATAATAGTAAATAAATTTGAAAATGTCAAGGTATTTTTTTAAGTCGAAAAATCTTGAGCATATATATAATATTCCTTATTATTTAATATTATTATTATTATATCCTGTTGATTTTGTTGAAAGTCTTTATTTATTGATTTCAAGCTAAAAAAAGCTGTTGATAATTTTGTTTACACACTTTTGATAAGTTGTTGAAAACTTTTTTTTAAAATTTCAAAATTTTTTTTGTTGATTTTTTTGTGGAAAGCTTAAAAATAAAGGGCTTGCGAACCTTGTTGAAAACTCCACTTTTTGTTGGTAAGTGCTCTGAGATACCTTAAATATTAGCTCTAATTGTTGAAAACTCTTTTGAAATGTTAATAACTTTGTAATTTGATTTTATTTTTTTCTTTTGTTATACTTTGGATGAAATAAAAATTTAAAGGATAAAAATATGACACAGGATGAATTAACAACCACATGGAATTTAGCAAAAATGGTATTTTTGAGTGCTAATGGTATGGAATATCAACATTTACTTAATCAAGTAGAATTATATAATATTGATTCAGGTTTATGTTATTTACATAGTTCTAGTGACTATGTTATTGAAGAATTGAATAAATTGAAAGAAAAATTAAAAGATTCTATTAATCAAGTTCTTTTATTGAAGAATATGACAGTTGAATTGGTTATAAAAAAAGAAATACAAACAGATTTATTGAAAATGGAAGTTTATGAAGATAAAAAGGAAGCAGATTCAACTGTAGAAAAAACAGGACTTATTCCTAAATTTACCTTTGATAGTTTTGTTGTAGGACAAAATAGTGAATATCCATATCAATGTTGTATGGCAACTATAGAAAGTTTAAAAGAAAAGAGAACACCACCATATAATCCTTTATTGATTTATGGAGATTCTGGTTTAGGTAAAACTCATTTGGCTCAAGCAGTAGGAAATCTTTTAATAAAAAAGGATTATAGAAAAAAGGTTAAATATTTAACAGCGGAAGAATTCAATAATGAATATCTTTATGCTATAAGAAAAGGGAATTTAAAAAATAATATAGATTCAGCAGAAACATTCAGACAAAAGTATAGAAATTTAGATTTGATTATAATAGACGATATACAATTTTTTGAAAAAGTTTTTGGTAAAGGTGATGGAAGTGTTGAAGAAGAATTTTTCAATACATTGAATTCTTTATTAATAAAAGAAAAACAATTGATATTTATAAGCGATAGAAATCCTAAGAAAATAAAAGGCTTATCAGATAGATTAAAATCAAGATTTTTATCAGGGCTTAATGCGGAAATAAAGAAACCAGATTATTCAACTAGGGTTGCTATTTTGCAAACAATTTGTGAAACTGAAAATATTCAAATGGATAATACAATTTTGGAATATATTGCTGACAATGTAACAGAAAATGTAAGAGAAATGCAAGGTATTCTAAAATCTATTACAGCGAAGGCAAAATTACTTAAAAAGAATATAACAATAGATCTTGCAAAAAGTGCAATTGGTGAACAAGTTGATAGAATAAGAGCTTCAATTACAGCAGAAAAAATAGCACAAGCAGTTGCAATGTATTTTAATATAACTGAAGAAGAAATGAAATCAGAAAAAAGAAAAAGTGAAATATTAATACCTAGACAGGTTGCAATGTATATAATGAGAGAAAAACTTTCGATAAGTTTGAATGATACAGGTAAATATTTTAATAGAGATCATGCTACAGTATATAGTGCAGTTGAAAAAATAGGTAATAAGTTAAAAGTGGATGAAAATTTTGCAAATGATGTAAAAGAAATAACAAAAAGGATTTGTGAATAGTTATGGAAATAGAAATAAAGACGGAATATATAAAATTAGAACAACTATTAAAATATGCCAATTTAGTTGAAACAGGAGGTATGGCAAAGCAAGCTATACAAGAAGGTTTAGTTTTATTAAATGGAGAAGTAGAAGTAAGAAGAGGGAAAAAAATATATAAAGGCGATATTGTCAAATTTAATAATGAAGAAATAAGAGTAAAATAATGTATATAGAAAGCCTAATATTGAATAATTATAGGAATTTAAAAAATAAAAAAATATATTTTGACAAAAATTTAACTATTATTTATGGTAAAAATGCCCAAGGTAAAACAAGTATAATAGAAGCAATTTATTTTTTAGCAACAGGTAAAAGTTTCAGAACAAAGAAAAATTTAGAACAAATTAATTATGAAAAAAAAGATTTAATACTTTTTGCTAAAACAAATTCAGAAGACTTTTCTCTTAAGTTAACTAAAGATAAGAAGGAGTTCTATATTTCAAAAAATAAGGTTAGTTATAAGGAATATATAGGAAAATTTTTGGTGGTTTCCTTTTCTCCTGAAGATGGGTCTTTAATAATGGATGCTCCTGAAAATAGAAGAAAATTTTTTAATTATGAAATTGCACAGGTTGATAAATTTTATTTAGAGGATATAATAAAATTTCAAAAAATTTTGAAATTTCGTAATCGTTTACTTAGAGAAAAAAAGACAAATGATCCCTTATTTGAAATCTATACAAAAAAATTTGTTGAATTGTCTGTTAGAATATATAAAAAAAGAAAAGAATATATAGAAAAGTTATCTTTATACCTTAATCAAAAGTATAAGGAGCTTTTTGATATAGAGAAAAATTTATTAATTAAATATGAAGCTTTTTTTAATTTTTCAGAAAATGAAAATATGGAAGAAAAATTTTTAAATTTACTTGAAAGTAAAAAAGAAAAGGAAAAAGAACTAGGTTTTAGTGTGATTGGACCACATAAAGATGAATTTAGCTTTATTTTAAATAAACAAAAGGTAAAAACTTTTGCTTCACAGGGAGAAAAAAAATCTGTAATATTTTCATTAAAATTAGCACAAATAGAGTATATTATAAACAAAAGAAATGAAACACCTATAGTTTTACTAGATGATATAATGGCATATTTTGATGAAGATAGAAAAAAAATAGTTCTAGAATATTTTTCAAAAAAGAATATACAATGTATTTTTACAGCTACTGAAAAGGCTAAAATTAATGCTAAAGAACTCTATGTAAAAGAAGGCGAGGTATTATGAAATTAATTTCTTTGAAAAATATGGTGGATAAAAAAAATATATCAAATACTTTATTGGAATTATTAATACCTAAATCTATGCAAAAAGAAATTAAAGTTCAAGTTAAAGATAATATATGCTATATTTACACAAAAGATCAAATATATATGACAGAAATTTTACTTTTAAAAAGACAAATGCTAGAAATTGCTAAAAAGTATAAGAACGATATTAAAGATATAGTTGTTAGAGTTAATGCAAAACTTTTTTTTGAAAAAGAAGTTGTTGTTGATATAAAACAAAGAGAATATGATCAAATTTTAAAAGAAAAAAAGGAAGAAGCAAATAAAATATTTGAAGATATAGAAGATGAAAAAAAGAGAAAGTATTTGACTACTCTTTTAGCCTTATCAAAGCTTAAAGAATACTATAGTAAAAAGAATAAGGAAAAAAAATGTAAAATATGTTCTGAATATTTTCAAGGTCCAAATGATACTTGTATAATTTGTATTAATGAAAAAAAGGTTTATGAAAAGAAAATAATAAAGTCTTTACTTTTAAAAAATACTTTACTATCAAAGGAATATATTGTTAATATTTTATCTTATTCTGAGTTAGCATATCTTGAAGCAAGAGATGAAATACTAAAAGAGATATACCTGAAAATGGTAGAAAAGTATAAGAAAAAGAAAAATTATTCAAAAGAGCTTGAAGATTATATAGAAATAAAATTAGGAAAAATAAGTGATTTTGTAAGAAATATGGAAAAGAAAAAGATAAATGAAAGACTAAGAAAAATTTTAATGGAGAAATAATGAGGATAATAAATAAGGAACAAATAGAAGATATTTTTAAAAATAAAAAAAATACAAGTATTTATTTAAGTAGCTCTCTTAAAAATTTGGAATATTATGAAGCTATTTTAGCTAAGAAGGGGTATAAAACCTCTTTTTTACGCTTGAATACTAATGATGAAATAGAAATGTTAGATATAAATATAAGGCTTATAAATCTATTAAAATCAAAGGAAAGACAAATTATATTTATTGATTTTGTTTTAGCATTATCCCTATTTTTTACTAAATATGAAAAAATACAATTCAATTGTGGAAAAGACTATAGCTTAAATGAAATAGAAGAAAAATTGCAACAATTTGGCTATAAAAAAGAATATTTCGTACAAAAACAAGGAGAATATTCAAGAAGGAATGATATAATAGATATTTTTTCTATTAATATGGATAATCCAGTTAGGTTGGATTTTTTTGATATGGAAATAGAAAAAATAAAAATATTTGATATAGAAACACAAAAATCTTTTGATAAATTAGAAAAAGTCGAAGTATATTCAAATATAGTAAAAGGAACAAAGGCACTTTTAACAGAATTATGTGAGGCTAATATAGATATTTATTTGGAAAATGAAGAATTACTTATTCATAATTTGGAAACCATGATTTTATTAAAACAAATATCGAGAGAAGAATTACAAAAAAGATATGAGATTTTAAAAAATAGAAGTGAATTATTGGAAGTAAAATTAAATTCTAATAGAAATTACCAATCTGAAATTGAAATAAAAAGAGAAAAAAAACGAAAAGATTTAGTTAAATATAGAAATATATCTGAATTACAAAGAGGAGATTATGTTATTCATGTTGAATATGGTATTGGTAAATATGATGGTCTAAAAATGCTAGAAAATAAGGAATATCTCTTAATAAAATATGCAGATGAAGGAGAACTTTATGTTCCTGTTGAAAAATTATATCGTATAGAAAAGTATATAAATATTTCAAATAAAGAGCCAGAATTATATAGATTAGGAACTAAAGGTTTTAAGAAAAAACAACAAAAATATAAAGAAGAAATAGAAAAGGTAGCAAAGGAATTAATAAAAATTCAGGCTCAAAGAGAAAAGCAAACTGGCATTTGTTTTGAGAGGGATACAAGTTTTCAAAAAGAATTTGAGGAAAAATTTGAATATTTAGAAACTCGTGATCAAAAACAAGCTATAGAAGATGTAAAAAGGGATATGGAAAGTTACAAAATAATGGATAGAATTATTTGTGGAGATGTTGGTTATGGTAAAACAGAAGTTGCCATGAGAGCTGTTTTTAAAGCTATAGAAAGTGGATATCAAGTAGCTTTATTAGCACCTACAACTGTTCTAGCAAATCAACATTATGAAAGATTTAAAAAAAGATTTAAAGATTTTCCAATAAATATTAGTTGTTATTCAAGATTATCAAAAAATAAAAAAATTTTAGATGATTTAATTTTAGGTAAAATAGATCTATTAATTGGTACTCATAAAATATTAAGTGATAAGGTAGAATTTAATAAATTAGGTCTGCTTGTAATAGATGAAGAACAAAAATTTGGAGTAAAAGCAAAAGAAAAATTGAAGGCAAAAAAAACAAAAATAGATGTATTAACTCTAACTGCAACACCTATACCTAGAACTTTGAATTTAGCTTTATTAGGTATTAGAGATATTTCAATTATTTCAACTCCACCTTTACAAAAATTACCAATAAAAACTAAAATATATGAAAAAATAGAAGATGCAGAATTGAAAAGAATAATTTTAGAAGAAATAAAAAGAGATGGGCAAATTTTTTATGTATCAAATAATGTAAAAGGTATGGAAGAAAAGAAAAAATATTTAGAAAATATTTTGCCAAAATTTGTAGGAATAGAATATATAAATGGACAATTAAATCCAAAAGAAATAAAAGAAAAAATTTCTGCTTTTGAAAATGGTGAATTTCAAATTTTATTAGCTTCTACTATTATAGAAAATGGAATTGATATACCAAATGCTAACACAATAATAATAGAAGATTATGATAGATTAGGTTTAGCACAAATTTATCAATTAAGAGGAAGAGTAGGAAGAGGAAAAAGACAAGCTTATTGTTATTTGATAAATTCAAAAAAAATAACAAAAAAAGGTGAAAAAAAAGAAGAAAGTATGAACTGTGTAGAAGATATTAATTCAGCGGGTTATCTAATAGCTATGGAAGATATGAATATTAGAGGAGCAGGAGAAATATTAGGAAATAAACAGCATGGTGCTATTGAATCTTTTGGTTATGATTTATATATAAAATTACTTAATGAGGAAATAAAAAATCAAAAAGAAGTTAAAGTAAAAAAAATAGATGTGAAATTAGATATAGAGAATAAAGGTTATATACCAAGTGACTATATAAAAGAAAGTGAAAGAATAAAGTTATATAAAAGGATTTTAGATATAAATAAGCAAGAAGAGTTAAATGAAATAGAAAAAGAAATAGAAGATAGATTTGGTAAAATACCTAAAGCTTTTCTTCTTTTCTTAGATAATGCAAGAATAAAGGTTTATTGTGAACAAAAAGGGATAGAAAGAGCGTATTTAGAAGGTGAAAATATCTGTTTTAATTTAAAAACAAATGTGCTAAAATCTAATAGAGAAGAATTTTTAAAAGAAATGAGAGGAAAGTCTTATGAATAAAGTTATATATATTTTTATTTTGCTATCTTTAAGTTCGTGTATGAGTGTCAAATCAATATTTTCATTTGATGACCCTTATGAAAATGTAAAATTAGAAAAAGAAAAACCTAAGGTAGTTGAAAAAGTTGTAGAAAAGGTAGTTGAGAAAGTTATAGTTAAACCTCAACCAGTAGTTAAAGAAAGACCTATAATAGTAGAAGCACCTAAAAAACCTATTGTTATAGTGAAAACAGAAGAAAAAATTGTAGAAAAACCTATAGTTTTAGAACAAAATGAAGTTAAATTAATGGAATTATTAAAAGACACTTATGGTTTGGTTGAATCAAAGGAAGATATAAAAAGAAAAACAATAGAAGCAATTATGAAATTGAGAAAAGAAAAAAATGAAAAGGTAAGTGTACAACAATTTCTTTTACAAGTTCATAAGGTAATAAAAGAAAGTCAAACTAAGTCATACACAATGGCTGTAACAAGAGTAATTAGTAATTGGTGATATTATGAGATTAGATAAATTTTTAAAAGTAACAAGAATAATTAAAAGAAGAACTATAGCACAAGAATTGTGTGATGCGAAAAATGTTAAAGTTAATGGAGATGCAAAAAAGCCTAGTTATGAAGTGAAAAAAGGGGATAATTTAGAAATAAAATATTATAGTAATATAATAAAAGCTAAAGTTTTAGAAATACCCAAAGAAGCTTTAAAAAAGGAGCAAATATCTGAATATATTAGCTTTATAAATTAAATTTAAAAAAAATAAAAAAAATTGTTGACAAAATAAAACGATTCGTGTATAATAAAATTTGTTCTGATTGAGAAGGTGCCTTGGTGGCGAAATCGGTAGACGCACAGGACTTAAAATCCTGTGGAAATTTATTCCGTGCCGGTTCGAGTCCGGCCCGAGGCACCATTATTATCGCGGAGTAGAGCAGCCAGGTAGCTCGTTGGGCTCATAACCCAAAGGTCATTGGTTCAAATCCAATCTCCGCAACCAAAAAGATGCGGGAATAGCTCAGATGGTAGAGCGTCAGCCTTCCAAGCTGAATGTCGCGAGTTCGACCCTCGTTTCCCGCTCCATAGTATGAGCCATTAGCTCAGTCGGTAGAGCACATGACTTTTAATCATGGTGTCACTGGTTCGATTCCAGTATGGCTCACCATTCATTCATACTAATGTAAATAATAAAATGGGCTATTAGCTCAGCTGGTAGAGCACATGACTCTTAATCATGGTGTCACTGGTTCGACCCCAGTATAGCCCACCAGTCAATAAATACATGTACCTGTAGCTCAGTTGGATAGAGCAACAGCCTTCTAAGCTGTGGGCCAGGGGTTCAAATCCCTTCAGGTACGCCATATCCTTTTGGATCCGTAGCTCAGATGGTTAGAGCACGCG
Source organism: Sneathia sanguinegens (assembly GCF_001517935.1). Taxonomy (NCBI): domain Bacteria; kingdom Fusobacteriati; phylum Fusobacteriota; class Fusobacteriia; order Fusobacteriales; family Leptotrichiaceae; genus Sneathia; species Sneathia sanguinegens. Next base: position 15,545 of record NZ_LOQF01000011.1, on the reverse strand, counting down.
GCTCATAACCGTGAGGTCACTGGTTCGATCCCAGTCGGATCCACCATTAGTGAATGGACCCTTCGTCTAGTGGTTAGGACATCGGGTTTTCATCCCGGCAACAGGAGTTCGATTCTCCTAGGGTCTACCATAGCGACAATAGTTGCTTTTTTTTTAGGAGGGCAGATGTCCGAACTGGCTAAGGAACTGGTCTTGAAAACCAGCGAAGGTGTGAAAGCCGTCTGGGTTCGAATCCCAGTCTGCCCGCCAGTAATATATATATGCCCAGATAGCTCAGTCGGTAGAGCAAGGGACTGAAAATCCCTGTGTCCGTGGTTCGATTCCGCGTTTGGGCACCATAAATTGAATTAAAATATAGTCTGTAATTTAATTAAATTACAGATTTTTTTTGTTTTTTTTAAAATATAGGTTATACTTTTTTAGGAGGTCGATAATATTGAAAAAGAAAATATTGACAATTGTCTTAATGTCTTTAATGGGTTTTGTTAGTTTTGCAGGTAAAAGTGCACCATATACACATAAAGGTTATACAAGCAAAGAAATAATGAAATTGGGTGAAGCAAATGCAAAAGAAATAAAATGGGTTACTGTAGAAGATATAAGAAAAAGTCTTGAAGGTGTAAAACCTATAGTTGTAAGTTTTGATATAGATGATACAGTTTTAGCATCTAGTCCTTGTTTCTTTTATGGTAAAAATGAATTTTCAAAAAATGGTGTTAAATTTACTAGAAATCAAGATTTTTGGGATTATATAGATGAAATGGCTTGTGATAAATTTTCAATACCCAAAAATTCATCTAGGGAAATAATAAAAATGCATTTGGATAGAGGAGATACAATTATCTTTATAACAGGTAGAACAGCATCAAAATATTCTACTAATGACAAATTAGATAGTACAGCTATAATTTTGCAAAAAGAATTTGGTATTATAAATATGAAACCTATATCATATAGAACAGAAGAAACAAAGAAAGCTAATACGTATGATAAGACATATTATATAAAGAAATATAATGTAAAATTGCATTATGGAGATAGTGATGATGATATATTAGCTGCTAAAGAGGCAGGTATAAGGGGTATTAGAGTAATGAGAACATTAAATAGTACTAATACATCTGGTGCAAATAATGGTGGCTATGGTGAAGAAGTTGTTATAGATTCAGCATATTAAAAAATAAATAAGGTGAGTATTAAAATATAACTCACCTTTTTTTTAAAATATAAAATTATCACCTAATTCACTTTTAGTGACTAAATCTTTGTAAATTTTACAACGGTTTAAAAGTTCATTGTGTGTTCCACTGTCACAAACTTTTCCTTCATCAATTACAACTATTTTATCCACATTTTCTATTGATTTTATTCTATGTGAAATAACTATTACAGTCTTTTCTTTTACTAAATTTTGTAAACTTTTTTGAATTTGTATTTCATTATCTACATCAAGAGAAGATGAAATTTCATCTAAAAGTAAAATTTTTGCATTTTTAAGAAAGGCTCTAGCTATAGAGATTCTTTGTCTTTGCCCACTAGATAAAGAAGTACCATTTTCACCGATTAGGGTGTTATATTTATTTGGTAATTTTTCAACAAATTCATCACAACAAGCTTTTTGTGCAGCTTTGATTACTTCTTCATCACTAGCATTTAAATTACCAACTCTAATGTTTTCTAATATAGTATCATTAAAAAGTATAACATCTTGAAAAACAATAGAAATATTTTTAAATAAAGAAGCTGTTGATATATCTTTAATATCTATTTTATCTATACATATTTTTCCAGAATTATAGTCTTCTAATCTAGAAATTAACTTGAGCAAAGTTGATTTTCCAGAACCTGATTTACCAACTAAGGCAGTTATTTCATTTTGCTTTACAACGAAATTGATATCTTTTAATATTTGTTCGTTTTCATAAGAAAATGAAACATTAGTAAGCTGTATATCAAAAGATTTCAAAGTTATATCTTTTCCTTTTTGTGTAGGATAATTAATAATTTCTTTTAGTCTTTTAACTCTAGCATCAATATAGAATAGTTCAGTTATATTAAGTGTACTTGCAAGACTTCCTTCATTTAATTTTAAAGAGATTAATAAGAAAGAAATTAAACTTATTAAACTAATTTTATTTGTATAAAATAAGTATGAACCAATTAGAATTAAAACACCTATTTCAATGTAGAATAAAAGATTAATAAGGGATAAAAGAGCTGTTATGAAACTTTCAACCTCAAAATGTATTTTTTCAGTTTCATCCATTTGTATGTATAATTTTTCTTTCATTTCTTTTTCTAAGTTTAAACTTTGTATTTCTTGTTGGAGTTCAATATTTTCTTGAAAAGATTCTGAGTTCTTTCTAAGTATTTTGTAATATTTGGTATTGCTTTTTATTTGTACTTTTTTTGTTAAAAATAGAATCAAAATATTGATTATAAATGGGATTATAATAGCCATAGCTAAATAAAAATTAAAATAAAGCATTGCTATAGAAACTAGAATAAAGAAAAGTACAAAAGCAATAGTTTGAGCTAAAGCATGGCTTATAGCATGTTCCATTTTTGCAATATCACTCATTATAGTTTGGGCTAGGTCAGACAAATCATGTTTAGAAAAATATGAAAGAGGTAAATTTTTTAATTGATTTCCTATTTTTATACGAAGATTTGCACTTTCATTATATGTAATATAGTATAATTTGTTATATTCAAGCCCTAGTGAAATAGCAAGAATTATTAGAATAAGTATAGCAAGAAAAATGTATGAAATTTTATCTAATTTTTTGTAGAAAAAAAGTAATAATAGTAAAACACCTGATCCACTAAAAATATTTACGAGTAGAGAGTAAAAAATAGCTATCAATATATTATTAGAACTTTTATTATTTAATGCAAAAGTCTTATTTATCCAATTTCTCATCGTTAACCCTCCATTCATTTGCTTTTTTATATAAAGATAAATAATGTTTGTATCTTTTATTTTCTGTCATTAATTTAGAATGTGTTCCACTTTCAATAATTTTTCCATTTTCTATAACGAAAATTTTATCGACATTAGAAATACTTGTTAATTTATGTGCAATAATGATTACCGTCTTATTCTTAAATAATTTTTGAATAATAAGTTTCAATTCATACTCATTATCAGCATCAAGTGAAGAACTAGCTTCATCTAAAATTAAAATTTTTGAATTTTTTAAAAAAGCTCTAGCTATTGCTATTCTTTGTATTTCTCCGCTAGATAGATGTATACCACAAGAACCTATAATAGTATTTTCTTTATTTTCTAACTTATCTAAAATATTTTTGCAACCAGCCTGATATAGGGCAGTTAATACTTCTTCTTTACTTGCATTTTTATTAGCAATATGTACATTATCGAAGATGCTTAAATTATTAAATAATTTAGGGTTTTGAAAAACAAAGGAAATATTTTTTGTTAAACAAGATTTTGAATATTCTGAAATATCTATATTATCTATTAAAATATTACCAGATGAAATATTGTAAAAGCCAGAAAGTAATTTAGCTATTGTAGATTTTCCTGCACCTGAAGCACCAATAAAGGCATAGGTCTTATTTTCTTCTAAAAAAAAGCTTAGATTATCCAAGATTAAATTATCAGTATAAGAAAAAGAAACATTTTTAAATTCTATATTAGCTTTTGAAAAAGTTTCAATTTTACCAAAAGTCAATTTTTCTTTTTCCATTTTTGCAAATAGTTTTTCTAATTGTTCTATTGCATACATACCTTTATTTGAATACATAAAAACATACATAATTCTAAGCATAACAAGGTATAAGGCACCAGATAAAAATATTAGAAAAAAAGAATTTAAAAGATAATTTTGTAATTTAAAAATATTTATAACAATAATTATAAAGCAAGGAAGTCCAAAATATGCTAATTGAAAAATTACAAAAGGAATTTTACTACTTTTAGCATATTTTAAAGCATTACTAGAATAAGAATTAATTGCTTTATTTAGTGCTTTAAATGAATGGATATCTAAACCAAAAATTTTATTTACTTGCATGGCACGAATGTATTCAACAGTTTTTCCACTCATGTCATCTAAAGCTTCTTGATAAGAGGTCATAAATTTTTTCTTACCTAACATTTTTTTTACAAAAAACATTGTTATAATTATCAAAAAAATTAATACAAGCCCTAAGCTATAGTGAATATAGAAGGCAAGACCTAAAAGTAAAATAGGAGTAATAAATGCATTAGCATTATCAGGGATTAAATGAGCGATAATTGCATGTGTTTGAGTTGCATTATCATCTATAGTTTTTCTAATATTTCCTGACATATTTTGATTGAAAAAGTTAAAACTTGCTTGACTTAATATATCGATACCTCTTTTTCTTAAGTTTGTTTCAACACGAAATGCTAATTTATGTGAGACTATATTTGCAAAAAATTGAGCAAAGGAAGCTAAAACTAAGAAAAGAGCAATATAGAAAGAAAATAACTTTGTTAAATGACTATTTTTTGTGTAAATAATACTAGCAAAAAATTTATACATGAAGAAGTAGGCAGTAACTGTAAAAAAACCAGAAAAGAAGGATATTAACATACTGATAAAAGCCAAATATTTTTCATTAGGAACATAAGTAAGTATTTTTTTATATACTTTAAACATAAAAATTAGTCTCCTTATCGTAATTAGATAAAAATATTGTACTATTTTTTAAATTATAGTACAATGTAGTATCTGATATGTGTCTAATTGAGATAGGAGTTATTATGAAAAAATATGAAGAAAAGGTTAAAGAATTATATGATTTGAAATTATTGGAATTTTGTCATAAATACTCAAATGCTGGAAGATCCTATAGAATAAATAATGAAAATTTTTATGGGATATATTGGTTATATGAAACTGATAGTTATGTGTTGGATATAACAGATGTATATGTAAAAAAAGATGCTGTAGTACATGAAAAATTTAATGATGGAGAAATTTCGATTATTTCTAATTATATCATAAATGGTGAAGGAGCTTGGATAGAACCTTATCAATGTTTGAGTTCTAATAGTATTTTTTTGATAAAAACTGAAATAAAAAGCCCGCATTATATCATATATGGTCAAAGACCTCTTCTTTGTGTTGGAATAAAATTTAAGAAAAAATATATAAATAGTATATTAGAAAAAAATTCAGATTTAAATGAAAAAAAATTATATAAATTAATTTTTGAAACTAGAGAAATAATAACTAAAAGAGTGAATTATATTTCAAAAGAAATATTATCTAATAGCCTAACAAAAGAAGAAATAGACGAAAAAGTTAAAGAGTGGTTTGAATTAAGTATGAAAACATACGAAACCAATAAAGAAATACAAATGGCAGAATATGATGAAAAAGCTATTCAGAATGTTGGATACTATATTCAAGAAAATTATAACAAACAAATTACACAAAAATTATTAGAAAATATTGCACTTATGAGTGGAACAAAATTGAAAAATAAGTTTAAAGAAAAATTTAATATGAGCATAACGGAATATATACAAAGAAAAAGAATAAATGTTGCAGAAAATTTAATATTAAAAACCAATTTATCTTTGTCAAATATAGCAAAGAATGTTGGGTATAATTCAAATAGTAGATTTAGCCTTTTATTTAAAAGATACAAGGGAATAAATCCTAATAAGGTGAAAGAGTTAAAAACAAAGGCAGCTTGTCTTAGTTGCCCAATGTATAAAATATGTAAAGGAAGGTAAAAAAATGTCAGTAGTGAAGAATGTAAAAATGTCTTGTGTTTTAGATTTTACAAAAGAAGTAGAATATACAAAAAATGCTATTATTTCAAAAACTATAGTTCAAGATAAACAAAAATCAATTACACTTTTTTCTTTTGATGAAAATGAAGAAATTTCAACACATAAAACAAGTGGTGATGCAATAGTTCAAATATTAGATGGAAAGGCTAAAATAGTTATTGGATCTGAAGAATTTGAAGTACAAAAAGGTCAAAGTATAATAATGCCAAGTAATGTACCTCATAGTGTTGCTGCAATAACAAAATTTAAAATGCTTTTAATGGTGGTGTATAAATATGAATAAAGAAATGGGGCATATATTTTTAAGAAGACTAGGTAAAAAAAGATTAAGACCTGGAGGAAAAGAAGCTACAGATTTTTTAATTGAAAAATTAAAATTAAATGAAAATACAAAATTATTAGAAGTTGCTTGTAATAATGGCCTTAATTTATCAATTTTGGCTAAGCAAAATCCTAAAGCAAAATTTTATGGCATAGACTTAGATGCTAAACTTATAGAAGAAGCAAATGAAAAATTTGAAAAAGAAGGTATAAAAAATGTTGAGGTAAAAAAAGCAAATGCTATAAAATTACCTTATGAAGATGAAACTTTTGACTATATCATAAATGAAGCTATGCTAACAATGCTACCAGATGTTACAAAAGAGAAGGCACTAAAGGAATATATGAGAGTTTTAAAAAAAGGTGGTCTTGTTTTAACACATGATGTTGCTATTATAACTCACGAAAATGAAGTTAAAAAGAAATTGTCAGAAGGAATAAATATAAATGTTTCACCTATGACTATAGCTAATTGGAAAAAATTATTTGAAAAATGTGGTTATGAGTTTTCTAGTGAAAAACATGGCAAATTAACTCTTATGACACCTAAAGGTATGTTAAAGGATGAAGGATTTTTTAATATGCTAAAAATAGTATTTAATGGTTTAAAAAAAGAAAATAGAGAACAATTCTTTAAGATGAGAAAGACATTTTCTAGCTTAAAAGATGATATTAATTATGTGGCTTTTGTATTCAAAAAAGGAGATAAATGAAAACTGCCATTGTAGCTTATCCAAGTATAGGAGAAAATAGAGAAATAAAATTTTTAGTTGAAAGATATAAAAGAAAAGAGATAACTTCTTTTGAATTAGAAAAAGAAAGTATGAAGGTATATGCAAATCAGCTTGATTATCAAAAAGAAAGTGGAGTAACATATATTTCCATAAATGATTTTAGCTATTATGACAAAGTTTTGGATACAGCAATTCTATTTAATATAATACCTAAGAAATATTTAGAAAAGTATGAAGATAAATATGAACTTTATTTTGCTTTAGCAGACGAGTTAGCTATGAAGAAATGGTTTAATACTAATTATCACTATATTGTTCCCAAATACGATGCTAGTGTAGAGTTAAAATTAAATATGACTAAAATAAAAAAAGAGCTTTCTTTAGCTAATGAACTTGGAATTAAAGCAAAGGTAAATATTTTGGGAATATTTACTTTATTAGATTGTATGGGAGAGAAATATATCCCAGGACTTATAGACAAGTATATAGAATTAATAGAAGAATTAAAAAAATTAAATGTTAGTTTAATTCAAATAGAAGAACCTATTTTTGTTTGCAAAAAAATTGAAAATATAGCTCAAGTTTATTCTAAAATTTTAAAAAATAAAGATAAGGCAAAAGTTTTACTTCAGACATATTTTTCTGATATTTGTCTTAACATAGAGCAGATAAAAAATATGAATATAGATGCTTTAGGTTTAGATTTTGTTAATGGAGAACAAAACTATTTTTTCTTGAATGAACTTAATAAATTTCAAATACATATGGGTCTAATTGATTCGCAAACAGTTTTTAAAACTAATAAAAATGAGGTATATTCTAAAATAAAATATATACAAAAATATTGTGAAAGAGTTGTTTTATCAACAACAGCTTCTCTTAAATATATACCCTATAGTATAAAAAATGAGAAAAATGAAAAATTTAAAAATTTAGCTTTTGCAAAAGAGAAGGTAAAAGAATTAGTTGAAATTTCTAAAATGCAGGGACTTGGCTCAAATTTTGAACCAAAAAAAGAAAAATTAAAAAATACAAAGATTAATTTTAAGATGAAAAAGAAAAAAGAACAAAAAAATTTAATTTTTTCTACCGTTGGTTCTTTTCCCCAAAGTCAAGAATTAAGAGATATAAGAAGAGAATATAAGAAAGGAAATATTTCTAGAATTAAATATGAAGAATATATAAAGGAAGAAATAAAATCTTGCATAAAATTACAAGAGGCTGTAGGATTAGATATTTTAGTTCATGGTGAATTTGAAAGAGCAGATATGGTAGAATATTTCGCAAATAATTTAAATGGCTTTTTAATAGGAGAAAATTCGTGGGTTCAATCATATGGAACAAGATGTACAAAGCCACCTATTATTTTTGGTAAAATAAGTAGAAAGGGTAGTATATTAAAAAAATGGTTGAAATATACTAAAAGTTTAACTACTAAAGAGATAAAAGCTATTCTAACAGGACCTAATACTATTTTAGCTTGGTCATATTACGAACCTAAATATGAAAAAGAATTAAAAGATGAATTAGCTTCAATTTTAAATATAGAGATAAAAGAAGCAGAAAATTTGGGAATTAAATATATACAAATAGATGAACCAGCTTTACTTGAAAAGTTGCCTTTAAAAGATCAAAATAAAAAAGAATATGTGAAAATAGCAGTAAAAGCTTTTAGAAATACAATAAAAGGCATAAGAAAAAGAACAGTTATTTTATCTCATATTTGTTATAGTAAAATAGATTTTTCAATATTAAATTTATTGAATGTAGATATCTTTTTAATAGAGGCTAAAAAATCCCAACAAATATTTGATAAAAAGCTGAATTTTACTTTAGGTTTAGGTGTGTATGATGTTCATTCTCAAAGAATACCTAGTGTTATGGAAATAGAAAAAGAAATATTAAAATATGTAGGGAAAAATATTTGGATAAATCCAGATTGTGGCTTAAAAACAAGGAAAAAAGAACAAGTATTTCAAGCATTGTTAAATATTCGAAAAGCTATAGATAAAATAGAAAAAGAAAATAAAAAAAAGTAAAATAACTAAACTATTGACAAATTTTTTAAAATGGTTATAATTAAATTGTAAATATAACTGCGATATATTTATATCACACCCTTTTAAACCCTAAAATTGTTATGGCTAGGAATTTTTCTAGCCTTTTATATTATTTATAAAATTTTAATGGTATAATGGTATATATAAATAAAAGGAGAGGTTTTTTTGGAAAGTTTAAAAGAAGTATTTAAAATAGGATGTGGTCCATCTTCATCTCATACTATGGGACCAGAGAGAGCAGCAAAAAAAGTTAAAGAAAAATATCCACAAGCTACAAGCTATAGAGTACATTTATGCGGTAGTTTAGCAGCTACAGGTAAGGGTCATATGACAGACTGGATAATAGCAAAAACTTTTGAACCTAAGCATACAGAAATAATTTGGAATCCTACTTTTATTCATCCATATCATACAAATTATTTGAAAATAGAAGCTCTTAATGAAAAAAAAGAACAGATAGGTTGTATGGAATTTTTCTCTATTGGTGGAGGCTCTATAAGAGAATTAAAAAATGGTAAAGTTGATGAAACTACTCTTAAAGAACCATATAATTTACAAAATATGACTGATATAGTTAAGTGGTGCAAAGAAAATAAAAGGGAGCTTTGGGAATATGTTGATAAATATGAAAAAAATATATGGCCATATTTAGATGAAATTTATGATGCTATGTTTAGTTGTATTAAAAGAGGAATACAAAAAGAAGGTTTATTGCCAGCAAAATTAAGATTTAAAAGAAAAGCTAAAAGTATGTATGAAAAAGTTAAGGTAGCTCCAGAATCTATGAGATTAACTAAAAAATTATTTGCCTATGCTCTTGCTACAACAGAAGAAAATGCAAGTGCAGGTCAAGTTGTAACAGCTCCAACTTGTGGAGCTTGTGGAGTAGTTCCAGCAGTTTTAGTTTCTATGGTTGAAGAGTTCAATATAGATAGAAAAAGAGCTATTAAAGGTTTAGCTATAGCTGGTTTAGTAGCAGCAGTCATTAAAAAAAATGCTACTGTGTCAGGAGCAGAAGGTGGTTGTCAAGCAGAAATAGGCTCAGCTTGTTCTATGGCAGCAGCAATGGCAACATATTTTTTGGGCGGTGATGTAAGTCATATAGAATATGCAGCTGAAGCAGGTATGGAACATGCTTTAGGTATGACTTGTGATCCTATAGGAGGTTATGTAATTGTGCCTTGTATAGAAAGAAATGCTATTTTTGCTGTTAAAGCTTTTAATGTTGCAAATTATGTTATGTCTATAGAACCAGATCATATAATAAGTTTTGATGATGTTATAAAAACAATGGCTGAAACAGGTAAAGATTTGAGAGCAGGATATAGAGAAACCTCAACAGGAGGTTTGGCAAAATATTATGAAAAATTATTAAAAATGCAAAGTGATATGGATTTACCAGCTGGAGTTCCGTTAGATTAAAAAATAAAAAAAATCTAGGTTTAACCTAGATTTTTTATTTATTTCTAATTTCTTTTATACGAGCAGCCTTACCTGAAAGATTTCTTAAATAGTAAAGTCTAGATCTTCTTACTTTTCCGACTCTCTTAACTTCAATCTTTTCAATAGATGGAGAATTTAAAGGTATAATTCTCTCAACTCCTATACCTGAAGAAACTTTTCTTACAGTGAAATTTTTTGCTATACCAGCACCAGAAATTCTAATTACTATTCCTTCGAATACTTGAATTCTTTCTTTATTTCCTTCAACAACTTTGTAGTAAACAGAAATTGTATCTCCAGCTTTAAACATTTCTTTTGTTACATCTGGTTTAAGATATTTCTTTTCTACAAGTTCGATTAATCTTTCTTTCAAAAAATATACACTCCCTTCATTATAAAACGTTCATAGTAAAAAAACTAGAGGACCGTTTCGGTATTATAAACTATAATAGCATATTTAAAAGAAAAAAGCAATAAAAAAATAAGGTACAAAAATGTACCTTATTCATTTAGTTATTTTTCGAAATTACTGAATAACAATTCAACACGTCTATTTTCATATCTTCCGTCTTTTGTCTTGTTAGTAGCCATAGGTTCTTTTTCACCTTTACCAGTAACTGAATTAATCTTGTATTCTTTCTTTAATCCAGCTTTTTTCAATAATTCTAACATACCTTTAGCTCTTTCAACTGATAATCTTTGGTTATAAGCATCAGAAGCTGTAGAATCTGTATGTCCAACTATATCAATAGTTCCAGATTTAGCGAAATCATTTAATAGATTTACTATTTCAGAAATATTCTTGAATTGTTCAGGTCTTGGTTTCTTACCATCAACATTGTAACCATGAATTACACATTTCTTAGCATCCTTATCACATAAAGCGTGTAAGAATCCTTTTTTCTTCTTAGTTTCTTTTGCTGTTTCAACTATAACTGGTTTTTCAACAATCTTTTCAACTGGTTTTTCAACGATTTTTTCAACGATAACCGGTTTTTCAACAATTTTTTCAACAATAACTGGTTTTTCAATTATTCTTTCAACGATTTTTTCGACTGGTTTTTCAACAATCTTTTCAACAGGTTTTTCAACCACTTTTTCAACTACAACTGGTTTTGGAGCTTCAACTACGATAGGTCTAACTTCAGGTTTAACTTCTTCTTTTGGAGCTTCTTCAACTACGATAGGTTTAGCAATCTTATAATCACCAAATCTAAATCCAAGTCTTATACCTGCTTTGTGTACGAAATCACCTTTTCTACCATTTGTAACTCCAGCTTCTTTTGGTCTATATGCACCATCATATATACCTTCTACAAGGAAAGGACCTGCATCAAGACCTAATCCTAAACCATAGTAAACTCCACCTTGACTTTTCTTAGCTTCATTACCATAAACTACTCCACCTAATCTTGCTAATGAATAGATAGATGAGTTATTGTCTTTTGTTCTGAATAAATTAACCTTTGCTAGAGCATATATTGGAGCAAAATGGCTATGTGTTTGAGTAGCACTTGCATTAACATTAGGTAAATTAAATCTTGCTGTTGTTGTTGCAAAATTATATTCAAATCCACCACCTATTTCAACAATACCTTTATTGTATGGTAAAACTTCTGCACCTAAAATCCAACCCATGTCACCTTTTTGATGTTTTTGTTTTTCAATTTGAGTTCCTCTATAGAAATCGTAACCAAACTTAACATTTGCTTCCCATGCGAATGAACAAGCAGAGATAGCTAAAGCTAATATTGCTAATTTTTTCATAATAACCTCCATTCTGAAAAATTTGCTTTTATAATTATAAAAAAAAGTTTTAAGTATCGTCGTGTCCGATACTTATCTATAGTATAATGTATAAATAAAAAAAAATCAAATGAATTGTAAACTATAGTAATAAAAAAATAAAAAAATCAAAATTGACTAGCATTTAAAAAAATATAATTTTATGCTAAAATATATAAGCGAAATACTGTATTATAAAAGGATGAAATTGTGAAAAAGAAATTAACATTGAATGAAAAAAGAATAAAGAAAAATAAGAGAAAAAATCAAATAAATATAGCTCAAATAGTTTTAGCCTCTATTTTAATATTAATTCTGATAAGTTCTGAAATATTCAAATCTTATCTTAAAGTTAATGAAGGCTTCTTAAACTATCTATTTTTAAGTATAAATGCATTTTTCCATGTCATATTTGGAAATCTTTATTGGTTATTAGTTTTTACTTTATTTATTTACATATTACAAAAAATATTAGATATATCTGTTGCTACGATTAAAGAAGTGAGTTATTTAATTTTTTTCCTTTTATTAGCTTCATTTTCAACAATAATGGGAATAGATGTTAGTGGAGAAAATAGTATAATAGATGCAGGTCAAAAATTGTTAGAATATGCTTTTTTAAAAAAAGGTGGAGGAATAGTGGGGGCTATTATTTCAATACCGACATATAAGCTTTCAAATTTGATGGTATATAAGCTTATTCTATTAATTCTTTCATTTATATTCTTATGTATTAGTTTTTCAAAAATTGTAAAATTATTATTAAATTTAATAATTGAAACATATAAATACTATCATTCTGAAGAATATTTTAAAAAAAAGCAAATATTAGAAGCTAAGAAAAAAATAGAAGAAGAAGAAAGGGAGCTTTTGAATAAGGAAAGAGAAAACAAAATAAAAAATACTATAATTACCTTATCAAAAGAAAGTTTTGATAAAAAAATAGCTCAAAAACCAAAACAAGGATATTTTTCAAAGACAGAATATTATTCAAAAGAAGAATTAGAAGAACAACAAAAAAGATGGGATGAATATATTAGAGAACAAAATAAGATAAGACAAAAGGAAGATTTAGAAAAAAGAAATGAAGAATTAGAAAAAGAAAAAGTAAAAGAAGAACCTATAATACAAGAAGAGAAAATACCTATTAAAGTTCAAGAGATAAAAGAAGAAAAGGAAGAAAAAGAAGAAGAAGTAAAACCTAATATAATAGATGATGATTTAAAAAAATCTATAGAGGAAGTCTTTGTTTATAGAAAAGTTGATGAACAAGAAAAAATAAAGATGAAAAAAGAAATAAATGAAAATATTAGAAAACTTGAAAAGGTACTTAAGGAGTTTGGAGTAGACGCAAAAGTGGTTGATTATGCTACAGGACCTACAATTACAAGATATGAAATAACGATACCTACAGGAGTTAGAGTAAATAAAGTAACTCAATTATCAGATGAAATATCGATGTACTTAGAAGCAGAAAGTGTAAGATTTGAAGCACCTATACCTGGGAAGGCAACTATTGGTATAGAAACACCTAATAAAATTAAAGAAAATGTATATTTTTCAAATTTGATACATGATAAGGATCTAGAAAATGGAGAATTAAGTGTAGTGTTAGGAAAAAATATAGTAGGTAAAGATAAAATAATAGATATAGCAAAAATGCCACATTTATTAATAGCAGGACAAACAGGTTCAGGAAAAAGTGTTGCAATAAATACAATAGTGTCAACATTAATTTCAAAAAAAAGTCCAGACGAAGTTAAATTCATTCTAGTTGATCCTAAGATGGTAGAACTTATGCCATATAATGGAATACCACATTTATTAGTTCCAGTGATAATAGACCCAGAACAAGCAGCAATAGCGTTGAAATGGGCAGTTTCTGAAATGGAAGATAGATATAAGAGATTAGCTGAAGTTGGTATAAGAAATATTAAGTCATATAATAAAATGATGCCAAATTATAAAATGCCATATATAGTAATTATCATAGATGAATTAGCAGATTTAATGATGGTATCTGCTAATAGTGTAGAAACATCTATAGCTAGAATTGCACAAAAAGCTAGGGCAGTTGGAATACATTTAATTGTTGCAACTCAAAGACCATCAACAGATGTAATAACAGGTATGATAAAAGCAAATTTACCAAGTAGAATTTCATTTGCCTTAAGATCACAAATAGATTCAAGAACAATTCTTGATCAAATAGGAGCAGAAAAATTACTAGGTAAGGGAGATATGCTTTTACTTGAAAATGGAAGTTCAAAATTAGAAAGAATACAAGGTGCATATATTTCTGATGAAGAAGTTCTTAATCTAACAACAGTTCTTAAATCTAAAACAACAGTAAACTATAATATGGATATTCTAGAAGCAAAAGAAGATGAAGAAACACAAGATCCATATTATATTAAAGCCTTAGAAATAGTTGAAAAAACAGAAGATAAAGTTTCAATTTCAATGCTACAAAGGGAACTTAAAATAGGCTTTAATAGGGCTTCAAGATTGAATGAAGAATTAAAAAATAATGGTATTTTAGATGATAGTGGATATAAAATAAATATATAAAGGGGAAAAAAATGAAGATATTTAAGCAATTCAAACAAATTAAGAATAAGATTTTAAAATCTAAAGTTTATAAACAATTTGGTATAGACTTAGGTACAGCTAATACAATAATTTATGTAAAAGATGAAGGTATAGTTGTTGATGAACCAACTTATGTATCAAGAAATATAAAAACAGAAGTAGTAGATAAAATAGGAAATAATGCAAAAAAGATAGCAGGGAGAAAACCTAATTTTATAGAAATTATAAGACCACTAAAAAATGGGGTAATTTCTAATTATGAAATGACAGTGACAATGCTTGAAGGATATCTTGCAAAGATAAGTAAAAATTCAATTTTACAAGGTAAGGCAATAGTATGTGTACCAAGTGGGGTTACACAAGTAGAAAAAAGATCTTTTTTTAATGTTGTTAGTGATATAGGAATAAATGATGTTTATTTAATAGAAGAACCTATAGTTTCAGCAGTAGGAGCAGGTATAGATATTTTTGAACCTAAGGGACATTTAATAGTTAATGTAGGAGCTGGAACTACTGAAATAGCTTTTGTAGCTTCAGGTGGAGCTTCAAAATCTGAATCTATAAAAATAGCTGGAGATAATTTTGATAATGATATAATAGAATTTATAAAAGAACAATATAGCATAGTTATAGGAGAAACTTCTGCTGAAAAATTAAAAATAATTGCTACTTCTGCACCTAATGATAAGGAAGAAATTACAATAAAAGGTATGGGTACAGCTAATGGACTTCCTCAAGAATTAGTAATAGTAGGTAGTCAAGTAGATGCAGCTATAAGAAAAAATATAGATAAGATAGTTGAAAAAATAAAAA
>NZ_LOQF01000010.1 GCF_001517935.1 Sneathia sanguinegens | reverse complement strand
ATTGATGAAACTGTAACTAAAGTAATTAGCAAGATAAACATATATTCCAAAAATTTTACACGAACTCCTTTAACTATTGCTAAATTAGTATTGAAGCTTGATAAAAGCATTTTGTTGAAATTTGGTATAACAATTAAAATTAAAAGTATAGTTGAGAAAAATAGAACTATAATATCTCTATCAGATACTGTTAAAATTGAACCAAATAAAACACTTTCTAACATATGTGAATTTACTTTAGAAGAAACAAAAATTATTAATGTTCCACCTAGTGCTATAGAAATAGATAAAAAGATTCCAATAAGAGTGTCGGAAGACATTTTTGTTCTATTTCTTGTAAAATTAATTAATAAAGCAAAAATTATGCAATATGTAAAGAGCATAATATATGGAGAGTCATAAGGCTCACCTAATAAAACACCTAGGGCAATTCCTGTTAGTGCAGCATGACCTATAGATTCAGAGAAGAAAGCCATTCTCTTAGTTACAACCATAGTACCCAAACCACCTAAAATTGGACCTATAAATAGAGCAGATAATAGGGAATTAATTACGAAAGCATATTTAAAATAATCTGGCAAAACTCCTATTTCTGCGAGGTGCATAAAAAAGTTTCTAATTGCATCTAACATTTTTTTCTTCTCCTTTAGACATAAATATCAAGTAATTTATCATCAGTCAATTCTTTTTCAGGTTCTCCACTGAAGCAAACTTTTTTCTTTATACAAGTTACAACATCAGCCATTTTACGGACTTGCTTTATATTATGGTGTATCCATAATATTGTAACACCTTCATTTTTTAATTTTGAAATAACATTCATGAAATATTGTTCACCAACGGTATCAATACCAGAAAAAGGTTCATCTAAAATTAAAAGATTAGGTCTAGGATTGATAGCTTGAGCAAGTAAAAGTCTTTGTAATTCTCCACCAGATAAATTACCTAGTAATCTTTTTCTTTTTTCAGTTAAACCGACTTCTTCTAAAATTTCATTAAAATATTTTCTATTCTTTCTACAAACCCCTAAGAATGCTGGACTTGTTTGATAGCAAAGCATTAAAAAGTCCTCTACTGTAATAGGTGAATTTCTTTCAAATTCTAAAAATTGAGGTACATACCCTATTTTATTATTATCTTCATAACTAAGTACAATTTGCCCATCATATGGTACTTGACCTAAAATACAACGGATAAGAGAAGTCTTTCCACCACCATTAGGACCAATCAAACAATTAATTTTGCCTTTTTCTATTCTTAAATTGATATCTTCCAAGATGGAAGTATTACCTAAATTAAGTGATAAATTTTTAATATCTATTTGTATTCCTTTAACCATTATTTACCTTTCGCTAGACTCTTTAAAGTAGTGGCAACATTTGACAAGTCATGTCTTATAAATCTTTCAAAGGCATCAGCTGTATAGTTACCTCTAGTCATGTGTGATAAGTGTGCTATCTTTATACCAGTGGCTTTGTGTAAAGTAATTGCGTTTCTAGGATTTCCACCTTCTTCATCGAATAAGACAGCTATTTTATTTCTTTTTATTTTATCTATTGCATATTTTAAATCACTTGCATTAGGTGCTTGTGCATGTTGTGGTTCTATAACAAGGCTAACTGTTAAACCAAATTCATTTAATAAGTAGTCATAACCTGCATGAGTAGTTGCAACTTTTATATTAGATAAGTTAAGTCCACGAACTTTTCTTAATTCTTGGATTTTAATATTTCTCAATTTGTTAGTATATTGTCTAGCATTTGAAGCATAGAAAGCTCTATTTTTAGGATCTAATTCTCCTAATCTTTTAGCAATATAGTTTATTTGTTGTATGCTTTGAGTTATTGATATAAAGGTATGAGGATTTCTAGCTCTTCCTCTTTTTTGACCAGCAACATTCATTACAGAAGTTTGTGCATCAGCATTAATAACCTTTAATTTTTTATTATTCTTTCTTGCTGCATTTATCATAGGTTTAACAAATTCATCATGACCTATTCCATTTATTACAATATAATCAAGATTAGTTAATTTTTTCATGTCATCTGTAGTTGGATGGTATGAATGTACATCAACATTAGCAGGTATTACAGGAACTACATCCATTTTATCTCTAACTACATTTTTTACATAACTATAATATGGTAACAAAGTGATACCAACCTTTGGTTTAGCAAAGTTGAATATTGAACATAAAAACATTGTTAAAATAACAAAAATCTTATTTTTCATTTTAATTTCCTTTCGCTTCCTTTGATAAGTCGTCGCCAGTGTAAGCAACAACTTCTTTAAGTTGATTAATAGAGTGTGCTAAGGTTTCTTTATTCATATTTTCTTTATATTCTTTAAAGTCTTTAGAATATCTAATCTTATAACTAAAATCTTTTGTATTAATTATTAAAAAGAAATCTCCAGCAACCTTTTTGTCGGAACTAATTCCAACATAATAAACAAAATTATCGTGTGTAAACATGGTCCACTTATGTTTTCCAGTGCTTTCCCACGAGGCGTCTTTTGTAAAAGGCGTGTAAAATAATTCTTCATCCAATATTTTAGGACTTAAGTCTTTATTGTCTTTTTTTAACATTTCATAATCTTGAGCAAAAAGACCTAAATTCGAGAATATTGAGATTTCTTCATTGTTTAAATTTATACTAGAAATTTGTGAACTTGAAATTTCTTTTGTATAAGTTTTAGGATTTGTAAAATATAATAAAAGTCCTGCAATGATAGCTAAGATGATTATGGTTATGGAAACAAATATTGTTTCTTTTTTTGGACTAGCAGGCTTTACTAATTCTTGTTTTATCGCAATCACCACCATTCTTGACATAATTTTAACACTTTAGGAATAAATTTTCAAGAATAAAATACTTTGACTGTCAAAGTAAAATTATTAATTTTATTAGTATACAAACAACAAATATATTGAACTGAATTTGCTGAAATATAGTTTAGGGTATATATTATCGACAAGAAAGGTTTAAAAAAGCTTTTGAACTGAAAAAAATAATAGAAAAAATAGACAAAAAAAAATAAATATAGTATAATTTACAAAAGAAAAAGAACATGTAATACTTATAGTTATATAGAGGGGGAAATTTATGAAAAAGATACTAGCAATGTCAGCAATGATAGCAAGTTTAGTAGCATTAGCAGGTCCAAAAGAAGATATAAATAAGGCTAATGAGTTATTTAAAAAAGGAAAGAATGAAGAAGCAATTAAAATTTTAAAAGAATCAAAAAATGCAAAAGGTGAAAATGTTGAATATGAATATATTAATTATTTTTTAGCAACATCTGGTTCAAAGAGTGAAGAAGAAGCAGTAATGTATTTGAAGAAAGCTTGTGAAGATAAAACATCAAAAAGTCAATATGCAATTAATGCAAATATTCTATTAGCAGATCATGCAAAGACATTAAAAGAAAAAATTGAATATTTAGAAATGCTTGATGCAAGAGTTGGTGACCAAATTGATGTTATGGTTAATTTAGCATTTGACTATAAAAGCACAAATGAAACAGAAAAATTAGCTACATTAAATAAAAGGGTAGAAGCAAAAGGAGAAGATTTTAAAAATGCTTTTGAAATAACATTAGGGAAATTGTACCTTAAAAAAGGAAATGAAACTGAAGCTATGTTACATTTGAGTAAAACTTTAAATTCAAAAGTACCTGTTATAGCATCAGAAACTAATTTAATATTAGCTGAATATAATCTATTAGAAAAGAAAAATGCTAAAAAAGCAAATAGCTATTTTGAAAAAGCAATAAAAATAAATCCAAAAGAAGATATGCTATATGCAAGAATAGGTGTAATTTATACAAATGTAAATGAACTAGCAAAGGCTAAAAAATATTTCTTAAAGGCTTATGAATTAAATAAACAAATAGAACCTAATGTAAAAAATCTATTTACTTTAGCAATTTTATCTAAAGATGCAAAAGATGAAGCAAAATATGCTAATATTATAAAAGCAAAACAAGGATATTATGGTGTAGCTCAATATCTATTAACTATCAATGATTTAAATGATGCAGAAAAATATGCAAAAATGGCAATTGCTGGAAAAGAAAAAGGAGCAGAATTAATAATGGCAATAACTTTAGGAAAAATGGGGAAATTAGATTCAGCACTAAAGGTAGCCAAAGAAGCTTCTAATAAGAAAATAGAAGGTGCAGATAAATTAGTACAAGAAATTGAAATGTTAATAAAAGAATCTGCTAAAACAAAATAAAGAAAAATAATATGAAAAATGTACCTTAGTGGTACATTTTTTTTGCTAAAAATAGTATAATAATGACAAGTAAGGAGGAAATATGTTTGATGCGATAGAATTATTGAATTCAGCAAGACCTAATGAAAATATTAATTTTCATAAGATGTTGCTAGAGGTTATAAAACAATGGAAAAAACATGATACAAAACCTAAAGTTATACTTCACAGTTGTTGTGCACCTTGTAGTACATATACACTTGAATTTATGTGTGAATATGCAGATATTACGATTCTATTTGCAAATTCTAATATACATCCTGAATATGAATATAGAAAAAGAAGTAGTGAACAAAGAAAATTTATAGAAAATTTTAATAGAGAAACTGGAAATAATGTTAAATATATAGAGGATGAATACAAACCTTTGGAATTCTATAAATTAATGAAAGGTCTTGAAAAAGAAAAAGAAGGTGGACTTCGTTGCAGTGCTTGCTTTGCATATAGATTAGATATAGTTGCAAAAAAAGCTGTAGAATTAGGTTATGACTATTTTGGGTCAGCTTTAACATTAAGTCCAATGAAAAATTCACAATTGATTAATAAAATAGGCTTTCATATACAGGGAATATATGCAACAAAATATTTGCCCTCAGATTTTAAAAAAAATAATGGCTATAAAAGATCTATAGAATTATGTGAACTATATGATGTATATAGACAGTGCTATTGTGGCTGTATTTATGCAGCAGACAGAGAAAAATTTAAGGCAGCGATTGAAGAAGGAAAAGAACATGGTTTTTGATTGTATAATAATAGGAGCAGGAGCAGCTGGTGTTGT
This sequence comes from Sneathia sanguinegens, assembly GCF_001517935.1. NCBI lineage: Bacteria > Fusobacteriati > Fusobacteriota > Fusobacteriia > Fusobacteriales > Leptotrichiaceae > Sneathia > Sneathia sanguinegens. The sequence goes on along the minus strand of NZ_LOQF01000010.1, from coordinate 57,677 downwards.
TTGTGCTATAGAAGCAGGAAGTAGAAAAAAGAAAATTTTGTTATTAGAACATAAGGATAGAATATTAAAAAAAGTTTTAGTAACAGGAAATGGGAGATGTAATTTTACAAATTTGAACGCAGATTATACGAAATATACAGGTATAAATGAAAAATTAATTAAGAATTTATTAAATAATTATGGAAGTTCAAAAGTAATAAATTTTTTTGAAAATTTAGGTATTTGTCCATATACTGAAAATAAAGGTAAGACTTATCCTAGATCTTTGCAAGCCTCTTCTATAGTGGATAGCTTAAGATTAAAGTTAGATGAACTAAAGATAGAAACAAAATTAGAGTATATAATTGATAAAATTGAGAAAAATGGAGAGCTATTTTGTGTTAATAATAAATATTATTCAAAAAAGCTTGTTTTAGCTACGGGGGGTTATAGTTATCAAAATTTAGGTTCAGATGGAAGTGGATATAATCTAGCGAAGAAATTTGGACATAGCTTAACAGAACTTACACCTATTTTGGTACAGCTTAAAACTGAAAAAGAATATGTAAAAGGGTTGGAAGGAATAAAGGTTGACGCAGTTGTTAGTGCAGAATATATGAATGAATGTATAAGAAAAGAAAAAGGAGAGTTACTATTTACTCCATATGGAATTTCAGGGCCTACAATATTTAATTTATCATATCTTTTGCCAAAATATATGTTTAACTTAGTATATTCTGTAGATTTTGTTCCTGAAATGGAAGAATTTGAGTTAGTGCAATATTTGTATAAAAGAAAAAAAATATTAAATAAATTGGAAGCAACAGAGTTTTTAAATGGTTTTTTACCTAAAAAATTAGGTATGTTTTTATTAAAAAAAGCAGGAATAGATAAATTAAATTTAAGTATAAAAGAAATAGATGATAAAACAATAAATAAATTAGCAAATTTACTTAAAAAGTATAAAATAAAAGCTAACGATACTATGGGCTTTAAACAAGCACAGGTTACAGCAGGAGGAATAAATACAAAGTATATAAATGAAATTACCTTAGAATCTAAATTAGTAAAGGGTCTATACTTTGTAGGAGAAATAATGGATATATATGGAGAATGTGGTGGATATAATCTACAATTTGCTTTTGCAACAGGACTGTTAGTAGGGGGTGAAATATGATAAGAATAACGGGATTGAAGGTAAATATAGAACATACGGAAGAAGATTTGAAAAAAAAGATATATGAAAAATTAAATTCTCGTGTAGAAATCAAGCAATTTAAAATAGCTAATAGAGCTGTAGATGCAAGAAAAAAACCTAATATATATTATGTATATTCTGTAGATATAGAAATAGAAAATGAAGAAAAATATATAGATGATAATACAATAAAGAAAATAGAAGAGTTAAAATATGAAATTCCTAATTTGAAAGGGGCTAAGGTTAATAGACCAGTAGTTGTAGGTAGTGGACCTGGAGGACTTTTTGCAGCTTTGATACTCGCAAAAGCAGGACTTAAGCCAATTATACTTGAAAGAGGAGAAGCTGTTGATGAAAGGGTAGAAACAGTGTATCATTTTTTTAAAACTGGAGAGTTAAATGAAATTTCTAATGTGCAATTTGGTGAAGGTGGAGCTGGAACTTTTTCAGATGGTAAATTAACGACTAATAGTAATAATAATAGAAATAAGATAGTTATAGATGAATTGATAAGTGCTGGTGCAGATGAAGCAATATCATATATAGCTAAACCCCACATAGGTACGGATATTTTGGTAAATGTTGTAAAAAAAATAAGAAAACAAATAGAAAAAATGGGTGGAGAGTACAGATTTCTTAATAAATTAGTGGATATAAAATACGAAAATGAAGCTTTAAAAGAACTTGTAGTGGAAGCCCCTGAGGGTGTATATAATTTACAAACAGAATATTGTATTTTAGCTATAGGTCATAGTGCAAGAGATACACTATACATGTTAAAAAATAGAGGAATTAATTTAACAAAAAAAACTTTTGCAGTAGGTTTTAGAATAGAACATAAGCAAGAATATATAAATGAGTGTCAATATGGAAAAAATTATTCAAAGTTATTACCACCTGCAGAATATAAGATAAATGTAAGAACAAAACAAAAAAGAGGAGTTTTCACTTTTTGTATGTGCCCTGGAGGTGTGGTAGTACCTGCTTCTAGTGAACAAGGCTACCTTGCGATAAATGGAATGAGCTATAATAAAAGAAATTTAGAAAATGCTAATTCAGCAGTTTTGGTTAATGTTGAACCGAGTGATTTAGAAGAAGATGTTATGTCAGGTATTGAATTTCAAAGAAAAATAGAAAAAAAAGCCTTTGAATTAGGTGGAGGAAAATATAAAGCACCTGTTCAATTAGCTACAGATTATATTAAAGGAATTAAGACAACAAAGTTATTAGATGTAAAGCCTAGCTATAGCATAGGTTATACACTAACAGACCTTAATGGTATTTTACCACCTATATTAAATGAAAGCTTAAAAGAAGGTTTGGTGCAATTAAATAAAAAAATTAATAATTTTTCAAAAAAAGGAGCTATTTTAACTGGTGTAGAAAGTAGAAGTTCATCTCCAGTTAGAATTAATAGAGATAAAGATAGTTTTAATTGTAACATAAAAGGATTAATACCTTGTGGAGAAGGTGCTGGTTATGCAGGCGGTATAATGACAGCAGCAGTAGATGGAATAAAATGTGCAGAAAAAGTTATGGAGGATATAAAAAATGCTATATAAAAAATGGCTTGAAAGTGAATATATAGATGAAGATGACAAAAAGACTATTTTAAAAATGTCTAAAGAAGAATTAGAAGAAAATTTTTGCAAATATATTAGTTTTGGTACTGGAGGAATAAGGGCAAAAATGGGGCTTGGTACTAATAAACTTAATAAATATATAATAAGAAGAGCAAGTCAAGGTCTAGCAAATTATTTAAAAAAAAGATATAACACTGATATATCTGTTGTAATAGCAAGAGATTGTAGAATTAATTCGGAATTATTTCAAAATGAAACAGCAAAAGTTTTGTCTTCTAATGGAATAAAAGTATATATTTATGATGGTGTTAGAAGTACTCCAGAAATGACTTATGCTATTATAAAATTAAAAACAAAGGCGGGTATAGCAATAACTGCTAGCCATAATACTAAGGAGTATAATGGGTATAAGGTATATTTAGAAGACGGAGGTCAAGTTGTTCCGCCTTATGTAAATGAAATAATAGATGAAATAAATAAGGTAGAATTAAAAGATATAAAATATGAAAATACTGAATTAGTTGAAGTATTAGATAAAAATATAGATGAAGCATTTATCGAGGATATAAAGAAATTAAGCATAAAGCAAGGTAATGTAAATATTGTATATACACCACTACATGGTACAGCAGGTATACCTGTAACAAAAATATTAAAAGAAATGGGATATACAGTTAAAATAGTTGATACACAATTTAAACCAGATGGGAACTTTCCTACTGTAAAAAGTCCAAATCCAGAGTATAAGGAAGCTTTTGATGAAGCTATCAAATATGTGGATAATAATACCGATATAATTATAGGTAATGATCCAGATTCTGATAGGATAGGTGTTGTTATCCCAAATAAGGGTGAATATATATATTTAACAGGTAATGAAATAGGGATGTTAGTCCTAGACTATATCCTAAAAACAAGAGATACATCAAAAAGAAATGTCGTTGCCACTACAATAGTATCTACACCTATGGTAGAGAATGTTAAGGGTATACGGGTTAAAAAGACTTTGACAGGATTTAAGTATATAGGTGAGATAATAAAGAATAGTGAAGAAGACTACTTGTTTGGTTTTGAAGAAAGCTTTGGCTTTCTTTATGGAACAACAACAAGAGATAAAGATGGAGTTAGTGCTACTATGATGGTTGCTGAAATGGCAGCATATTACAAGAAAAATGGAAGTAATTTAATAGAACAATTAAAAAATATACAAAATAAATATGGAAATTACAGGGAAAAAAGAATAAATCTTACTATTGAAGGCGAAAAAGGAAAAGAACAAATTAAAAAGATTATGGAAGAATTTAGAAAGTTAGATATTAAGAAGATAGACTACTTAAATGATAACACTAATTTACCAAAATCAAATGTACTACAATTTGACTATCCTGATAAAACAAGAATTTTAATTAGACCATCAGGAACAGAACCTAAATTAAAGGTATATATTTATGCAATAGGTGAAGAAAAAGCAAAAGAATACAAGGAAGAAATCAAGAGATTTATAGACACACATTAAAGTAATTTGTCGAGTATAGTCTACAAAGATGTTGAAATACATAAAAATCCATAGTATAATCTACATGAGGTGGTGCTATGGATTTTGTTGAAAGAAAAGAATATATTGATAAAATAAAGCCCTTTATTAATAAGCCTGTAATAAAAGTTATAACAGGAATGAGACGTGTAGGAAAATCTACGTTTCTTAAGATAATATCACAAAAAATTTTGAAAGATATTGACGAGAGTAATAAAATATATCTTAACTTTGAAACATTGGAATTATTGAAAATTAAAACAGATATAGAACTGGTAGAGTATTTAAACCCTTTACTAAAAGATAAAAAAAATAAGGTATATATGTTCTTTGATGAAATACAATTAGTTAAAAATTGGGAAAGAGTCATAAATGCACTAAGAGTTGATGAGAATTATGATATATATATTACTGGTTCAAATTCAAGTTTGATGTCATCTAAAATTTCTACTTTGTTATCAGGAAGATATATACAAATTGAGATACAGCCATTTAATTTTAGAGAATTTTTAAAACTTTATTCAGATAAAAATTTAGTTTATGAAGAACTATTTAAAAAATATATAAATATAGGTGGTATACCATTTCTTAAGTATTTTGATTTAGATGAAAATTCATGTGCTAAATATCTACAAGATTTGTATAATACTGTAATAGTAAAGGATGTTATTGAATACAATAAGGTAAGAGATGTTGATATGTTTAATCGTATTTTAACTTATGTATTTGAGAATATAGGGCAAACATTTTCTTCAAGAAGCATACAAAAATTTTTGAAAAATGAAAATAGAAATATTTCTGTTGATACAATATTAAACTATTTAGAATATGCAAAAAGTGCGTATATTATAAAAAAAGTACCAAGATATGATGTTGTAGGCAAAAAAATTTTAAGTGTAGATGAAAAATACTTTATCACAGATCATGGATTAAGATACGCAAAAGGATTTTCAAATGAAAAAAATATTGAAAGAATATTAGAAAACATTGTATATATAGAGCTTTTATCAAGAGGGTATAAGGTCAATATAGGTAGAGTCAATGACAAAGAGATTGACTTCATAGCAGTAAAAGGAGATAAAAAAGAATATTATCAAGTCTCATATTTACTAGAAACAGAAGAAACTAGAAATAGAGAATTTGGTGTATATCAAAAAGTTGAAGATAACTATCCAAAATATGTATTATCAATGGATAAAATAAATTTTAGCCAAAATGGGATTATACATTTAAACATTATACAGTTTTTGTGTGAAAGAAGCATAAATTGACAAGTAAAAATATTAATGTTATCATAAAACATATATGAAAAAAGGAGAACCTAATTTAATGGAAGATAGAAAAGTTAAAGTAAGAATAGCTCCCTCACCAACAGGAGATCCACATGTAGGTACAGCGTATATTGGATTATTCAATTACGCATTTGCAAAACATAATGGAGGTAAATTCATACTCCGTATAGAAGACACAGATAGAACAAGATATTCAGAAACATCTGAACAACAAATATTTGATGCAATGAAATGGCTAGGTCTAAATTATGAGGAAGGGCCAGATGTAGGAGGGCCTTGTGGTCCATATAGACAATCTGAAAGAATGGGAATGTATGCTAAATATGCAGAACAATTAGTTGAAAAAGGAGAAGCATATTACTGTTTTTGTACTCAAGAAAGATTAAAAGCTTTAAGAGAAAGACAAGAAGCAATGCATCAAGCACCAGGGTATGATGGACATTGTAGAAAATTAACAAAAGAAGAAGTAGAAGACTTAAAAAAGAAAAATATACCGTATACAATAAGATTAAAGATGCCATATGATGGTCAAACAATAGTAAAGGATAAGTTAAGAGGAGATATTGCATTTGATAATAGTGGTATTGATGATCAAGTGCTATTAAAATCAGACGGATTCCCTACATATCACTTAGCAAATATTGTAGATGATCATTTGATGGGAATAACAGATGTAATTAGAGCAGAAGAATGGATAGCTTCAACACCTAAGCATGTACAATTGTATAAAGCATTTGGATGGCAAGAACCTAATTGGTATCATATGCCTCTTCTTAGAAATGCAGATAAAACTAAGATCTCAAAGAGAAAGAATCCAGTGTCATTGAACTATTATAGAGAAGAAGGGTATTTAAAAGAAGGAATGTTAAACTTCTTAGCATTAATGGGATGGAGCATGGAAGGTGAAAAAGAAATATTTACCTTGGATGAAATGGTAAAAGAATTTACTTTTGATAGAATTTCTTTGGGTGGACCAGTATTTGACTTAGTTAAATTAGCATGGGTTAATAATCATCATATGAGATTGAAACCAGTAAAAGAATTGGCTGAACTTGCAAGACCTTTTTATGAAAAACTATATGATCTTTCAGGATTAAAGGAAGAAAAATTTGAAAGAATAGTTGAAATAATAAGAGAAGGAGCACATACTTTAAAAGAGCTAGCAAAATTAAGTGATATTTACTTCATTGATAAATTTGATTTACCTAAAATTGAAGAAGGAATGAATAAAAAAGAAAGAAAATCAGTAACAAGAATACTTGATGCACTTAATTCTGAAGTTGGTAAGAAAGCAATTGACTTGTTCAAACAAAAATTAGAAAAATATAATGAAGAAATATCAGAAGAAGAAGCAAAAAACATATTACAAGAATTACAAGATGAATTACAAGAAGGACCATCAGCAGTATTAATGCCATTAAGAGCGGTATTGACAGGAAAATCAAGAGGTGCAGACTTATATACAGTAATTTCTATAATAGGTAAGAAAAGATGTTTAGATAGAATAAATCAATTTTAAGAAAACGCCGAATGGCGTTTTTTTTTACTGTTAAGAAAAAAATAAAAGTATGATATAATTAAAATATAAATTCGGCGAGGTATGTTTGTGTGTAAAGATTTAGAGATAAAACACAATATTATACATTAAATTTTTAAAAAGAATAATTTGAATGTAAATAGCCTAATTATAGAAAAAAAGACTTAAAAATGATATAATTATATTAATAATAAAAGAAGGAATGATTTAATGAAAATTTGTACAACGAAGCTTATTAAAAACATCTTGTTAATTGTTGGATCGGCATTTATTCAATGTTTTGTTATACAATCAATGATGAAGTCTTCAGGTTTAATAGCCATGGGGTTTACTGGTTTAGCACTATTATTACATATGGGGTTGAATATAGTACATGTTAATATATCAATTTCGGTATTCTTAATAGTCCTTAATTTGCCAGTTGCATTGGTGTGTGCGAAGTCTATTAGTAAAAAATTTACGCTTATGTCTTTGTTACAAATAGTACTAGCTTCAATATTCCTAGTAATATTTAATTTCAAACCAATATTTACTTCAGTAATACTTAATGTAACTGTTGGAGCCTTTATTTATGGGTTACAATTAGTTATGGCATTAAGAGCTGGTGGTTCAACTGGTGGAACAGATTTTATTGCATTGTATGTTGCAAATAAGATAAGTAAAACTATTTGGGAATATATTTTTGCATTTAATGCTATTCTTTTATTAGCATTAGGTTTCTTATTTGGCTGGGATAAGGCGGGCTATTCATTAATTTTTCAATTTGTAACGACTTATACAGTGAATAAATTTTATACTAGGTATGTAAGAGTTACTATACAGGTTATAACAGCATGTCCTGATGAAATAATTCAAGAATATATGAAAGTAATTCATCATGGAATTACAAAAGCAAGAGGAGAAGGTGGTTATTCAAAGAAAGAATATGGTATACTTTATGCAGTGGTATCTAGTAGTGATGTTAGAAAAGTTGTTGATATTATAAATCGAATAGATTCCAATGCTATTATAAATATATATAAGACAGAAGATTTTTATGGTAAATTCCATCTTGATCCAATATAGGAGGTTTTTATGGAAAAAAGAGTTACAGGTGATATGAGTATATTAGAAGCTGTCGAAAAATATCCCATAATAACAGAAGTATTGATGAGATATGGACTAGGTTGCACAGGTTGTTTCATTTCTGAAATGGAAACAGTATATGAAGGTATAGCTGTACATGGTTTAGATCCAGATATAGTTATAGATGAAATAAATATGCTAATAGAAATGCAGGAAAATGGAGAACTTGATTATTAATGCAAACTACAGGTAATATTTTAAAAAAATATATAAAGAAAAAAATAAAAAGAGATGATTTAGCTAAGCTTTTGGGAATAAGTCCACAATATCTGAGCAATATTATGAATGATAAAAGAAAAGCTTCTAAAAATCTTTTAAATAAATTGATTATTTCACTTGGTATAGAAGGTGAAGACAGAGAACAATTAAAAGCTTATGAAAAAGAACGCTTAAAAGCTAAAAACTATGAGCTAATAAAAAAAATATTAACTAAGGAGGGCTTAAAAAGTGATGGTAGTGAAAAAATTTACTCTAGAGGAGGAAATTTATTTAATACATTAACCAATTTAAGCCTTTTTGTTAATATTGACTTTGATATTTTTGATTTTGTTAAAGGTGATATTTTAGCTTTTAAAAAATATACAAATGAAAATTTAAATAATAGCTATTGTTTAATAGCTGATAAGCTATATAAAGTAAAACAGGTAAATGATAGCTATATTTTAGAAAGTGATGAAATAAAAATAGTTAAAGAAATATCTATAGAATATATATTAGAATATATCATTAGGAGGGTAAAAAAATGAGTAGAAAATATTTCGGTACAGATGGTATTAGAGGAGAAGCAAATAAAGATTTGAATATAGAACTTGTTACAAGATTGGGACTAGCATTAGGATATTATTTAAACAAGAATAATAAGAATAAGGATGTTAAACCTAAAATAGTATTAGGAACAGATACAAGAATATCAGGATATATGATAAGATCTGCATTTTCAGCAGGACTTACTGCAATTGGAGTAAATATTGACTTCGTTGGAGTTTTACCTACACCAGGGATAAGCTATTTAACAAGAGTAAAAGGTGTTGATGCAGGTGTTATGATATCAGCTTCACATAATCCTATAAAAGATAATGGTATAAAAATATTCAGTAGTGATGGATTCAAATTACCAGATGAAATAGAAGAAGAATTAGAAGGATATATGGATAATAAAGAATTAATGATGCAAAATCTAGTTCCAGCAGAAAGATTAGGTAGATTTATCTTCGTTGAAGACGATATGAAGATGTATAGAAGATTTTTAAGAAGTACAGCACATATAAAATTCAATGGCTTTAAGATAGTTATAGATACAGCAAATGGAGCAGCATACCGTGTGGCAGCAAAGGTTTTCCAAGGCTTGGGAGCAGATGTAATAGTTATTAATAATATTCCAAATGGGAAGAATATTAATGTTAACTGTGGTTCAACACATCCACAACTATTACAAGAAATGGTTAAATTATACAAAGCTAATATAGGTCTTGCATATGATGGTGATGCAGATAGATTAATAGCTGTTGATGAAAAAGGTAATATAATAGATGGAGATTTAACAATAGCAATAATTGCAATGAATCTTAAAAAACGTGGATTACTTAATTCAAACACTGTAGTAACAACAGTACTAAGTAATATGGGCTTTGAAAAATATTTACATAAAAAAGGAATAAGATTAGTAAGATCAAATGTAGGCGACAGATATGTACTAGAAAAAATGCAACAACAATCACTAAACTTAGGTGGAGAACAATCTGGACATATAATAATGCTTGACCATAATACAACAGGGGACGGAATTTTATCATCAATACAATTAGTTCAAGCTGTAATAGAATCAAAGAAAAAATTAAGCGAATTAGTAGAAAAAATAACATTATGGCCTCAAAAAATGGAAAATATACAAGTTGCAAAAGAAAAGAAGCTAACATGGCATGAAAATGAAGTAATAATCAATGCAATAAAGAAGGCTAGCGAAGAATTAACTGGAGTTGGAAGAATTTTAGTTAGACCATCAGGAACTGAATCATTGATAAGAGTAATGGTTGAAGCTAAAGAACAAAAATTAGTTGATAAGTATGTAAAAGAATTAAGTGATGTAGTTAGAAATGAGTTATGCTAATGCATGACGATTTTGCAAGAATATATGATGAATTTACAAAAGATGTAGACTATAATTCATGGTATAAATTTTTAAGAAAATATATAAAAAAAGGAAATATATTAGATATAGGTTGTGGAACGGCTAGCTTAACTAAGCTATTTTATGAAGATGGTTTTGATATAATAGGTTTAGATATATCTAAGTCTATGCTTGAAGTAGCAAGAAAAAAAGCTAGTCAAATTCCATATTTTTGCGTAGATATACAAAAAAATAAATTAGATAAAAAATTCAAGTATATAATGTGTAATTTTGATACTGTTAATTATTTAAAAGATTTTTCTTCTTTTATTAAACATTGTTCTCAAATGCAAGATAATAATGGAATTTTAATTTTTGATATAGTTAGTGAAGAAATATTTGACGAAATTTTTGAAAATGATTTGTTCATAGACGAAGAAGAAAATTATACAGCAATATGGAGACATGAAAAGAAAAAGAAGAATATTCATAATATAGATATAGATTTATTTATAAAACAAGGAGAACTATATAAAAAATATGTAGAACATTATACGAAATATATTTATGAAATGGAAGAAATTATAGAAGTTTTAAATAATAATTCATATATTCTATATGATGTGGCAAAGAATTCAAAATATGGAGAAGCAAGAATTTTTGTAATTGCAAAGAAAAGAGAAATATGAAAAAAAAATTAGATGACGATTTAAAAAAGTTAAATGATTCAGAATATTCAGACTTAGTTGAGAGTATTAGTTTTTTACCAAAGGATGAAAAGAATTTTGATGAAGATGGTCATGAAAAGAAAAAAATAAAAATTAGTAAATTTACAAAATATTTTACTACAGCAACAGGTTTTATTTATACTTTAACAGCACCCTGCATCTTATTATTAACAATATACTATATCTTGGTTAAATACTATTTTTTAAAAAGTAAACCAGTATTATTGATTGTTTTGATTGTTTTAGGTATTTTGACTGGTTATTGGTCTTTATTTAAAGAAATTGGAGGGCATAAAAAATGAAAAAAATGCTATTTTTAGTGAGTTTAGTACAATTTTTGACATTTTCAAATGAAATAAAATTAACCCTATTTCAAGATGCGAATATTAATGAAAAGCCTAAAGAAGCTTTGATAAAAATATCTAATAAAAAAGAAGAAGATATATCTAATTTTTCAAAAAACTTGGAAAAATATTCTACAGATTTTAAATTTCTAAATTTTTCAAATATTTATGAAAAAAAAGTAGAAGGATATAAGCTAAGTGTGGTTTTTAACAAAAAATACGATATGCTTTTTGAAACTAAAGCTAATACAAAAAAAGAAGTTATAGAAAAGATGCTAAAGGAAGTAGAAAAATTAAAAAATATTAAATTAGTAAGTTTTAATATGGAAAAAATTTATTCAAATGAACCTAAGGTGTATAAGAATTATCTAATTAAAGTTAAAAATTTAAAGGAAATAAATGAGATTATTGATCTTTGTAAAAAGTATAAATTAGATATAAATAATCCGGAATATTTATATGATAATGGTAATGTTCCATATAATGATATCCTTTATAATACAAAAGAAAAGGCAAAAAAAATATCAGATTTATTGAAATATAGCTTTGATGACAAAAATTTTGTTTTAAGTGAATTGAATAATGAAAATATTGGAAATATTTTCCCAATGTATTACAAAGCAATGGATAGTAATATACAAGTTCCAAATAAAAACACTATAGTAAATTCAAAAGTAGAATATATTTTGAAAAATAATTCATATAAAAAATTAAATGGTAAAATAAAAGTATATGGACATGCTAGTGAATATGTTGATGCTAGTAATGCAAATATTACAGTAGAAGTTAATGATGATAATTTAGTTGAAAAATTAAAAGCATATGGTTTTAAAACAAAAAGTTATGAATACTATAAGTCATACTCAGATGAAATAGAACAAATAACCACACTAGAATTAAAACCAACTGAAATAAAAAATATAAGATATTTATTAACCAATATAGACAAATTGAAGGTGGAAGCTAATACAAGAGATAAGGCAGTTAAAAAGGCAGAAAATATAATAAAAGAATTCAAGGCAAATGGAGTTAATTTGGTGATAAATAATCAAAGTATTAAAAATATAAGAAATAACAAGGAAAAAATGTTTTTATCACATATTTTAACTGCTAAGGTTAAAGATATGGAAAAATTAAATGAAATATTTATTGAATTAGGTAAAATGAACTTGGATAATATAAGTGTATATTATGAAATAGATGACAAGGATATATATATTAAAGCTTTAGAAAATGCTATAGAAAAATTAAAAAACTTTAAAGCTTATCAAATTACAAGTATAAAAGAAATAAAAAATATGGATAAGTCATTTAGTTCATTGCCAATAAAATTAACTAAGAGTATAGAAGTAGAAGCAGATATAGAAAGGTAAGATATGGTAGTTCACAAATATGGAGGCTCTTCTGTAGCAACTATAGAAAAAATAGAAAATATTGCAAAGCATTTGAAAAAAATCTATGAAAGTGGAGAAAAAATAGTGGTAGTAGTATCCGCTATGGGAAAAACTACAAATGCTTTGATAGCAAAGGCTCATGAAATTACAACAAATCCTAATTTGCGAGAGTTAGATAGATTAATGTCTATAGGTGAAAATCAAACGATAGCTCTTTTAGCTATAGCTTTGAATAATATAGGAGTTCCTAGTATATCATTAACTGGAGAACAAATTCCAATAATTACAAAAGGTGTGCATACTAAAAATATAATAGAAACAATAAATACAAATAAAATAGATAAATTACTTTCAGAGGGGAAGATAGTTGTAGTTGCAGGTTTTCAAGGTATAAATAGTATGGGAGATGTTACTACTTTAGGTAGAGGAGGTTCTGATACAACAGCAGTAGCCTTGGCAGCAGCCTTGAAGTGTAAGTGTGAAATTTATACAGATGTTGATGGTATCTATAGAATAGATCCTAGAATTTATGAAAAAGCAACTAAGATAAAAACTATACAATATAATGAAATGATGGAGCTTGCTTATCTTGGGGCAGGAGTTATGGAACCTAGAGCTATAGAATTGGGGTATAAGTATTCTGTACCTATTTATGTAGGAAAAAGCTTAGGTGAAAAAAATGGAACAAATATAGTTAAGGAGTGTAAGATGGAAGAGCAAGAAATAACTGGTATTTCTGTAAATTCAAATACTTTGATGGTTACAATAGATGGTATAGCGACTTATGCTAGAAATCTTGAGCCTATATTTAAAAAAGTTAGTGAACTTGGAATAAATATAGATATAATAAGCCAAAATGATGTAATATCTGAAAATGGAAGTATTGCTTTTACAACAGCAAGAACAGATGAAAATTTATTAAATAAGTTATTTTCTTCTTTAAAAATGGGAACTGATGTTAAGGTATTAATTAATAAAAATGTTGCTAAGGTTTCATTGGTTGGAATAGGAATTATGACACATGGTAGTGTAGTAGCAAAGATATTTGAAATATTGATGGATAATAATTTGAGTTTCCATCAAATATCTACTTCTGAAATTAGCATATCATTAATAGTTAATGAAAATATAGCAACGAAAGTTGCAGAATTACTTGCACAAAAATTTAAAATAGGGGGATAAAATAATGGAATTTAAGGGAGCATATACAGCATTAATTACACCATTTAAAGAAGATTATGCTGTAGATTATGAAAAATTAGAAGATTTAGTTGAATTCCAAGTCGAAAATGGAATTTCTGGTATAGTCGTTTGTGGAACTACAGGGGAAACACCAACATTAAGTGAAGAAGAATATAAGAAGGTTATAAAAACTGTAGTGGATAAGGTTGCTAAAAGAGTTCAAGTTATAGCAGGTGCAGGAGCTAATTCTACTAAAAAAGCTATAGAATTGACAAAAATTTGTAAAGAATTGGGAGCTGATGCAGTATTATCAACTTGTCCTTACTATAATAAACCAACTCAAAGAGGAATACAAGCTCATTATGAAGCAATAAGTAGTGCTGTGGATATACCATTAATAATATATAATGTTCCAGGTAGAACAGGATCTAATGTATTACCTGAAACTATAGAAAAATTATCACATATACCTAATATAGTTGGTGTTAAAGAAGCTAGTGGTAGCCTAGAACAAATGATAGAAATTAGAAAATTATGCAGAAAAAATTTCAATATTTTGTCAGGAGAAGATCATTTAATTATGCCTATGAGTGCAGTAGGTTGCAGAGGGGTAATATCAGTTATAGCAAATATTTTACCTAAAAAAGTTTCAGAATTCTATAATTTACAAGGTGAAGAAAAGGAAGCAATGCATGAATATCTATATGATATAAGTAGAAATTTATTCATAGAAGGAAATCCTGTAACAGTTAAAGAAGCAATGGATATTTTAGGGCTTGCAAGTAATAGAGTTAGACTTCCTTTGGTTAGTGCAGAACCAAAAACAAGAGAAAAACTAAAGAATTTATTTAAGTTGAAAGGACTTTTATGAAATTTGAAAAGTATCAAGGCTTGGGTAATGATTTCATAATATTAGATGAAGATATAGATGAAAAAAGAGTAAAAGAGCTGTGTGATAGACATTTTGGAATAGGAGCAGATGGTTTAATTATTCATACATATAAAGATGGTTTGCCATATATGAAATTTTTTAACGCAGATGGTAGTCGTGCTAAGATGTGTGGTAATGGTATTCGTTGTTATGCAGCTTATCTATATTCAAAGAAAATACCCTATACCAAAATATATACTTTAGCTGGAATCAAAGAAATAGAAAAAATTGATGATAAGTATAAAGTATATATGGGCAAGGCTAAGATAGATTTTTTAGAATATTCTTATAAAGATTTAAAATTAAATAGTATAAATACTGGAACTGAACATTGTGTAATAATTGCTGATAAAAGTCTTAAAGAATTAGAAATTATTGCAAAAGATTTGTCAAATAGAAAAGACCTATTTCCAAAGGGAACTAATGTAAATATGATAAATATAAAAGATAGAAAAAATATACAAATGTATACCTATGAAAGAGGTGTTGGAATAACTTTGGCTTGTGGAACAGGAGCTTGTGCAAGTGCATATTTAGCAAATTTAAAAAATTTGGTTGAACCAAAAGTTAGGGTACAATTATTAGGCGGAGTATTAGAAATAACAATTTCAAAAGATGATATATATATGTTAGGAGATGCAAAAAAAGTTTTTGAAGGAGAAATATAATGAAGTTAAATGTAGCAGTAGTTGGAGCAACGGGTCTAGTTGGAAGAACAATGTTAAAGGTTTTAGAAGAGAGAAATTTTCCAATAAATAAACTATACCTTTACGCTTCAAAAAGATCAAAAGGTAAAAAAATGTTGTATAATAATACTGAATATACAATAATTGAATTAACTGATGAAAATATAGCAAATGATATAGATATAGCTCTATTTTCAGCAGGAGCAGATACATCAAGAGTTTTTGCACCTAAATTTGTGAAAAAAGGAGCAATAGTTATTGATAATAGTAGTTGTTTTAGAATGGATAAAGATAAAGAGCTAATAGTTCCTGAAGTAAATAAAAATAGAATACCTGAAAAAGGAATTATAGCAAATCCTAATTGTTCAACTATAACTGTTATGCCAGCATTGAAATTTTTAAGAGATGCTTATGGTTTAAAAAGAGTAGTATATTCTACATATCAATCTGTATCTGGTGCAGGTAAGAAAGGACTTGAAGATTTGGAAAATAATTTACAAGGTTTACCTAGCCAAAAGTTTGATGATAAAATAGCCTTTAATTTAATTCCATATATAGATAAATTTTTAGATTCAGGTTACACAAAGGAAGAACAAAAAATGATAGATGAATCAAGAAAGATATTAGAACTTCCAAATTTGAAAGTTACAGCAACTTGCGTAAGAGTACCCGTAAGATATTCACATGGAGTTAGTGTCAATGTTGAATTAGAAAAGGACTTTAAATTGGAAGATGTAATAGAAGGACTTAAAAATACTGAAGGAGTAATAGTAGAAGTAGGTAAATATCCTATGCCTATATATGTTGAAGGTAAAGATGAAACTTATGTAGGTCGTATTAGAAGAGATTCTTCGGTTGAGTATGGTCTTAATATGTGGATAGTAGCTGATAATATCAGAAAAGGGGCAGCAACAAATGCTGTACAAATTGCACAAGAAATTCTGAAGAAAAAGGAGGAGTAGGTATGAAGGAGGCCTTAGACAAAATTAAGGTAGCTGAAGACCAAGCAGCAAAGATTGTACTTGATGCGAGCAAAAAGGTAAAAGATATACTTAATGAAGCAACCAATAAAGCTCAGTTAATATATTCAGAAAAAATTGAGAGTAAGAAAAAGGAATTGGGAGATAAATTAGCTTCTAGTACTAAAAATTTAAGGGACGAATTAAGTATAGAAATACAAGATGCTACGAGCAAAGCAAATGAAATATTGGTAAATGTTAAGGAAAATGGGAATGAAGTTGTGAAAGCAATTTTATCTGACCTATTGAAGTAAGGTGTTAATATGGCAATATTGAAAATGACAAGATTTAATTTGATGGTTTTTGAAAAATATAAAAAGGAAATATTAACAGCATTCCAAAATTTCAAAGAAGTAGATTTCGTTGAAAGTAATTTAGAAGATTATGGCTATAAAAATGTGGTGTCAGCTAAATTAGAAAATATTGAAGAAGAATTATACAAATTAGATCAGGCAATTAAAAAATTAAGAAAGTATGCAAAAGTTAAAGGGGGTTTTCAAGCTTTAAAAGAAGGACAAAAAACTTTTACATATAAAGAACTTTTAGATTTTATTCAAAATCATGAATGTAAAACTATTTTGAAGAAGGTAGAAGAATTACAAATTGATTTTGATAAAAATATGAAGCTTATTGAAAATTCAAAAGCAAAAATACAAGATTATATTACTTTAACAAAGTTAGATATATCTAAGAATGAAATTATGAAATTGAAGCAATGTACTGTAAAAATTGGAAGTATAGCTACTAAAAATTTAAATGATTTAAATCAAGATAATATCTATTATGAAATAATAAATGAAACTGTTAAAGAAACTATACTTGCTATAGTATTTAAAAATAGTGATGAAGATGAAGCTATGGAAACACTTAGAAAGGTTAATTTTAATTCTATTAATATTGAATTGAATAAAACTCCTAGCGAATATATTTCAGATTATAAAAATACTATAGACCAAGCAAATAAAGAATTAACTAAAATAGAAGAACAATTTACAGAATATGCTCTAGATATAGAAACACTAGAAATATTCTATGAATATTATTCAAATGAAAAATTAAGAGAACAAAAAAGTGAAGATTTTGCAAAAACAAATAAATTAATTTATTTGGAAGGTTATATACCAACTGAAAAAGAAGCTTTGTTTGAAAAAACTATAAAAAAAGTATGTGATAAATATTATTACTTAAATATGGAAGAAGTAAAAAGAGATTCAAATTCAGCACCAATTAAATTAAAAAATGATAAATTTTCATCTGCATTTGAAGGCTTAGTTAAAACTTATTCTATGCCAAGCTATAATGAAGTGGATCCAACACCTTTAGTAGCACCATTTTATTGGTTATTCTTTGGAATGATGGTTGCAGATTTTGGTTATGGATTATTAGTAACTATTTTATCATTTATTGTGTTAAAAACTTGCAATTTGAAGGAAAACGTAAAGAAAAATGTTAAATTCTTTTTCTATCTTGGTTTTTCAATAATGTTATGGGGAGCTATATATGGTTCATATTTCAGCTTACCATTGGGTATACCAGGTTTAATAAATCCAACAACAGACTATAATACAATTTTGAAGATTTCAATAATAATTGGTTTAATACATGTATTTGTTGGGTTAGGAACTAAGGCATATATTCAAATAAGAGATGGAAAAGCTTTGGATGCTTTTTATGATGTTGGTTTATGGTATATCACTTTAACAACTGTTATACTATTACTTTTAGGTTCATATATGGGATTTACACCTTTAGTTATGAAAATAATAAAATATATAATGATAATAGCTATGATAGGTATAATACTAACAGGTGGAAGAGATGTAAAAAATATTGGTGGTAGAATTGGTTTAGGAGTTTATTCATTATATGGAATATCAGGATATATGGGAGATTTGATATCTTATGCTAGACTTATGGCTTTAGGATTATCAGGTGGTTTCATAGCCTTGTCAGTAAATCAAATTTGTGCCATGGTAGGTTTCAAACCAGCAACAATAATATTTGTAATATTGATCTTTATATTCGGGCAAACATTTAATTTATTATTATCATTACTAGGTGCATATGTACACTCTGCTAGATTGATATATGTAGAATTCTTTGGAAAATTCTATGAAGGTGGAGGAAGAGAATTTAAAGATTTTAAGATAGATGAAAAGTATATTAATATAAAGGAAGATAAATAAGGAGGAAGTTAATATGGAATTTTTAAAACAAACAGGTGTATTTTTTGGGATGCTTGGTATAGCATTATCAGTAATTTTAGCAGGTATGGGATCAGCAAAAGGTGTAGGTATGGTTGGGGAAGCAGCTTCAGCCGTTGTTATAGATGAACCAGAAAAATTCGGTAAATCATTAATCTTACAATTACTACCAGGGTCTCAAGGATTATATGGATTTGCAATAGGATTATTAGCTTTAGGTAAATTAAATATGAATTTAACAACATTACAAGGATTTTTAATTTTAGTAGCTTGTTTACCAGTTGGTATAGTAGGATATTATTCAGCTATAGCACAAGCAAAGGTATCAGTTGCAGGTATAACTATCTTAATTAAAAATGAAAGTCAACAAATAAAAGGAGTTGTTTATGCAGTAATGGTTGAAATATATGCACTATTAGCCTTTGTTATTTCATTCATACTAATAAGCAGATAAGAAGCGGAGGAGAGAAATGGAAAATTTAGAAGTAATAGTAGCTAAAATAGTAGATGAAGCTAATGAAAAAGCTAAATTAATTCTCAATGATGCTAAAAAACAATATGATGATATTTTAATTAAGTCTGATAACAAAGCTCAAAATGCTATTAAAAATTTAGAAAAAGAATATGAAGTTAAAGAAAAAACTGAATTGGAAAGAATAAAATCAGCTACAGCTTTAAAATATAGAAATATTATACTTCAAGCAAAACAAGAAGCAATAGCATATATTTTTGAGGAATTAGATAAAAAAATTAAAAATCTTTCATCTGATGAAATGAAAGCATACATAAATAAATCATTAGGAACTAGAGTATTAGAAGCTAATGAAAAGTTAATAATACCAAGCACTTATGAAGGAATAGATTTAGGAAGAGAATATGTTTTAAGTTCTAAAATAAAGACAGGATTTTTAATAGAAAAAAATGGTATTTATGAAAATTATACTTTAGAAGCTTTAATTGAACATAAAAAAGATGAAATTGAAGCTAAAATTCAAGAAAAAATATTTTTCTAGGAGGCATAGATGATAAATAGAATGGAATATGTTCAAACAGCAGCTATAGTTAAAGTCCAAGAAAAGAAATTATTATCTAAGTCTAAATTGAATAGAATGATAGAAAGTGAAAATATTTCAGAAATATATAAAATTTTATCTGAAACAGCATATAGTAAGGCAATGATAAATACAAATTCAGAACATGATTTTGAAGATATTTTAGCGAAAGAACTAGAAAAAGTTTATGCATTTTCAAGAGAATTAGCTAAGGATGCACAAGATTGTGTTACTATTTTACAACTTAGATATATCTATCAAAATTTAAAAATGAAATTGAAAAGCTATATCAAAGAAGGAAAAAATCAAGAAATTGATGAAGAATATATGGCTGACTATATGGAAGCACTAAAGGAATATGAAAAAAATAAGGATGTTCAAAGTGCAGTTATACTTTTAGATAGACTATATTTTTCAAGATTAAAAAAATTATGTTCAAAAGTTGGCTTAGAAATATTAGATAAATACTATAATTTAGCAATAAAATCATATAATTTATTGACTTTTTTGAGACTAAAAAATCAAAAAAGATCATATAAATATGCTGAAGCTTGTATAATAGATGATGAAGAATTACTTAGAATTTATGAAGGTGATTCAAACTATATTCAAACTTTAGAAAAATATTTTGATAATAAAAAATTATGGTCTGCATATTCTAAAACAAAAAAAATATCAAGTATAGAAAAAGAATTAGAAAATATGCTTGTTAATTTAATGAAAGAATATAAGAATGTAAATTATGGTATAGAACCTATCATAACATATATATTAGCAAAAGAATATGAAATAAAGGCATTAAGATTAATAATAACAGCTAAGATTAATAAGATACCTAATAATATAATCAAAGAAAGAATGAGGGAAATTTATGTATAAATTAGCAGTAGTTGGTGATAAAGATTCTATAATTTCTTTTAAGGTATTAGGTGTTGATGTTTATCCGATAGACTTTATTAGTGATACTGAAGAATTAACTAATAGAATAAAAAAGGTACTAGAACATTTAGTTGCAAAAGAATATGGAATAATCTTTATAACCGAAGAATATGCAAAATATTCTAAAAAGGTAATAGATAGATATAAAGCACAAACTCTACCTATGATAACTTTAATTCCAAGTAATCGTGGAAGTCTTAATATAGGTATGAGTAAGATAGATGAAAATATTGAAAAAGCAATAGGTACAAATATATTATAGGAGGAGAACTTTGAAAGTTGGTAAAATTGTAAAAGTTTCAGGGCCTCTAGTTGTAGCAGAAAACATGGATGAAGCAAATGTCTATGATGTTGTTAAAGTTGGAGAAAAGAAACTTATAGGTGAAATAATAGAAATGAGGGGAGATAGAGCCTCTATACAGGTTTATGAAGAAACAGCTGGAATAGGACCAGGAGAACCTGTAATATCTACTGGAGAACCCTTGAGTGTTGAATTAGGACCAGGTTTACTTGAAAATATGTTCGATGGTATACAAAGACCTTTGGATATGATAAGAGCTGAAGTTGGAGATTTCTTGGAAAAAGGTGTAGATGTTAAACCATTGAATAGAGAAAAGAAATGGCACTTTATACCTAAAAAGAAAGTTGGAGATAAGGTTTCTACAGGAGATATTTTAGGAATAGTACATGAAACTGAAGTAGTTGAACATAAAATTATGGTTCCATATGGAATTGAAGGAACAGTTGAAGATATTAATGAAGGAGATTATACAATATTAGAAACAGTTGCAAAAATCTCTGGTAAAGATATAACAATGCTACAAAAATGGCCTGTTCGTCGTGGAAGAAGATATAAAAAGAAAATTAATCCTACAGAACCATTAATAACTGGACAAAGAGTAATAGATACTTTCTTCCCAGTTACTAAAGGTGGAACTGCTTGTGTTCCAGGACCATTTGGATCAGGTAAAACAGTTGTACAACACCAATTTGCAAAATGGGGAGATGCACAAATAGTTGTATATATTGGTTGTGGTGAACGTGGAAATGAAATGACAGATGTTTTGATGGAATTCCCAGAAATAATAGATCCTAAGACTGGGCAATCACTAATGAAAAGAACAGTCCTTATTGCAAATACATCTAATATGCCCGTTGCAGCCAGAGAAGCTTCAATATATACTGGAATTACAATAGGGGAATATTATAGAGATATGGGATATTCAGTTTCAATAATGGCAGATTCTACATCAAGATGGGCAGAAGCTTTAAGAGAAATGTCAGGTCGTCTTGAAGAAATGCCAGGGGATGAAGGATATCCAGCATATTTGTCATCAAGAGCAGCAGAATTTTATGAAAGAGCTGGTAAGGTAGTTTGCTTTGGTGAAGGAGATAGAATAGGAGCATTGACAGTTATAGGTGCTGTTTCACCTCCAGGTGGAGATATATCAGAACCAGTATCACAAGCAACTCTTAGAATAGTTAAGGTATTCTGGGGACTAGATTCTACATTGGCATATAGAAGACACTTCCCAGCTATAAATTGGTTAAATTCATATTCACTATATCAAACAAAGGTAGATGAATGGATGGATGAAAATGTATCTAGTGATTTTTCAAAGAGAAGAAAACAAGCTATGAAACTATTACAAGAAGAATCAAATCTTCAAGAAATAGTAAGATTGGTTGGTAAAGATACATTATCACCAGAAGATCAATTGAAATTAGAAGCAGCAAAGAGTATAAGAGAAGATTTCTTACAACAAAATGCCTTCCATGAACAAGACACATTTACATCATTACATAAGCAAGATAAGATGTTGACTATGGTGCTTTCATACTATAATTCAGCAGTAAAAGCCTTATCTTCAGGAGTATATTTAGGAAATATTTTGGAATTACCTATTAGAGAAAGAATTGCAAGAGCAAAATATATAGATGAAAAAGATGTAGATAAAATTGATGAAATCATAGATCTTATCCCTAAAGAAATAGATAAATTAGTTAGTGCAGTTAAGGAGGAAGTATTATGATAAAAGAATATCAAACAATTAAAGAAATTGTTGGTCCTTTGATGACTGTTACTGGTGTTGAAGGTGTAAAATACGAAGAATTAGTAGAAATAGAAACTCAAACTGGCGAAATTAGAATGGGAAAAGTTCTTGAAATTGATGGAGATAAAGCAGTTGTTCAATTATTCGAATCAGCAGCTGGAATAAATATGAAGGAATCAAAGGTTAGATTCTTAGCAAAACCATTAACATTGAGAGTTTCAGAAGATATGATAGGAAGAGTATTTAATGGTTTAGGAAATGAAATGGATGGTGGACCAAAGATAATTCCAGAAAAGAAATTGGATATTAATGGTATGGCTATTAATCCTGTTTCAAGAGATTACCCTTCTGAATTTATACAAACAGGTATATCTGCAATAGACGGATTGAATACTCTAGTTAGAGGACAAAAATTGCCTATATTCTCAGGAAGTGGATTACCACATTCAGAACTTGCAGCTCAAATAGCTAGACAAGCTAAAGTTTTAGGAAGTGGAGAAAAATTTGCCGTTGTCTTTGCAGCAGTAGGTATTACATATGAAGAAGCAGAATTCTTTATTGAAGATTTCAAAAAAACTGGATCTATAGATAGAGCTGTTTTATTCATTAATTTGGCTAATGACCCAGCAGTAGAACGTATTGCAACACCAAGAATGGCTTTGACTTGTGCTGAATATCTTGCATTTGAAAAAGGAATGCATGTTTTAACAATAATAACAGACTTGACAAACTATTGTGAAGCCTTAAGAGAAATATCAGCAGCAAGAAAAGAAGTTCCAGGTAGAAGAGGATATCCGGGATATCTATATACAGATTTGTCAACACTTTATGAAAGAGCAGGGCGTATAAAAGGAAGAAAAGGATCTATAACTCAAATTCCTATACTAACAATGCCAGAAGATGATAAAACACACCCAATACCAGATTTGACAGGATATATTACTGAAGGACAAATAATATTAAGTAGGGAACTATATAAGAAGAATATTATGCCACCTATAGATGTATTGCCTTCATTGTCAAGATTGAAGGATAAAGGAATAGGTAAAGGAAAAACAAGGGAAGATCATGCAGATACAATGAACCAACTATTTGCTGCATATGCAACAGGTAAAGAAGCAAAAGAATTAGCAGTAATATTAGGGGAATCAGCCCTATCAGATACAGATAAACTATTTGCTAAATTTGCTGAAAGATTTGAAGAAGAATATGTAGGTCAAAGTTTTACAACTAATAGAACAATAGAAGAAACTTTGAATTTAGGTTGGGAATTATTGAGAATCTTACCTAGAACAGAATTGAAGAGAATAAGAGATGCTTATCTTGAAAAATACCTTGATAAAAAGGAGGATTAGTTTATGGCAAAGCTAAATGTTAATCCAACAAGAATGGAATTAAGTCGGCTTAAAATTAAACTGGTTACTGCTAAAAAAGGTCATAAATTACTAAAGGATAAGCAGGATGAACTTATGAGAATTTTCATTGATATGATAAAGAAAAATAAAAAGGCAAGAATGAATACAGAAAAAAAGGTAGAAGGAGCATTGAAAAACTTTCTTTTAGCAAGGGCAATAATGTCAAATGAAGCTTTTGAAGAAGCAGTATATATGCCTAAAATGGAATTTAAAATAGATGTTGCAAAAAAGAATGTAATGAGTGTTAGAATACCAGTTTTATCACTTGATGAAAATTTGAGTAATCCAGATTTAAGCGATATATATCCATATTCTTATGCAAGCACATCAGCAGAATTAGATGATGCGGTATATGAATTAAATGGTATAATGCCTGAATTAATTAGATTGGCTGAATTAGAAAAAGCTTGTCAATTAATGGCAGATGAAATTGAAAAAACAAGAAGAAGAGTTAATGCTCTTGAGTATATGACTATACCTCAATTAGAGGAAACAATAAAGTTTATACGAATGAAATTAGATGAAAATGATAGAGCAAGTACAATTAGATTAATGAAAGCGGGGATACATTGATTAAAAAAATACTATTAATTACAAGTATATTGACAGCAGTAAGTTTTTCAAAAAATCTTACTATTACACCTAATGTTGAAGTTGGAGCTAGAATTGCATCTAAAATTAACGAAAAAGGCTTAGTTAATGAAAAAGAATTGGTACCATGTATAGGACTTTCTTTAGATTTGAAGTCAAAGGTTAATAAGAATAAGATATTTGATAAAATGGATATAGAACTTGGTGCAGGTCTTGCACAAAATGTAGAAGTACATGAAAAAAGAATACCATATGGACAAACCTTTGCATATGGACTAACAGAATTTAATTATGAAGTTAAACCTAATATAAATGTGTATTCACAAGTAAGATTAGGTCTAGGTACAGAATATAGTAGTTCAAAAGTTAGTTTAGCAATAATGGGAGATTTAGGTCTAGGTTTGGAATATAGAAATTTTAGAGTTGGAACTACAATAGGTGCAAGAGGACCTATAGGTATGAATAATAATCATGAATATGAAAGACCCAATTTTTCAGCGGGAGTAAAAGTTGGATATGATATACCCGTTATTCATTAGATGAAAGGCACATATGTGCCTTTTATTTTATATTCTGTAAACTAAAGTTTACGAAAAATAAAAGTATTGACAAAAATGAGCGGAAGTTATATAATTCTAGCAAAAGGAGATGAATATTATGAAAAAATTATTATTAGCAATATTTGCAGTTACATCAGTTGGATTTGCAGCTGATAGAGTAGTTACAATCACACCTAATGTTGAAGCTAGTGGAATGTTAAGACCTAATGATTATAATACATTTGTGAAAGAAGTTAAAGTTGATGATAAAGACCCAAAGAACTTCTATGTAACACCAACTGTTGGTTTATCAGTTGAAGCTAGAACAAAGGTTGAAAAAGCAAAATTATTAGACAAATTAAGCGTTGAAGCTGGTGGAGGACTTAAACAAGACATCCTATTAGTTAACACAACTGATAAAAAAATCTTTGGATCAACTTATGCTTATGGTTTAACTGAAGTTAATTATGCTATTAAACATGATTTAAAAGCTTATGCACAAGCTAGATTAGGATTAGGAGCTACTTATTCAGTAGTTAAGAATCATGAATTCTGTGTTCCATTTTCAAACGATAAGGTTGAATTATCTGCAATGGCTGACTTAGGTGCAGGGTTAAACTACAAGAATGTTAAAGCTGGATTAGTTTTAGGAGTTAAAGGACCTATCGCTAAAGAAAAACCTGCTTCATCATCAGATACTGACCCTAAAAAATTATGCTTACCAGAATTTACATTTGGTGTTAAAGTAGGATACGATATACCAGTTAGATTCTAGTTAAATTAGTTTAGACTGCTTAGGCAGTCTTTTTTTGACATTTTAATAAGAAAAGCATATTATTTGTTAATAAATATAAAAGAGGAGAATAAAATATAAAAAAATCTATTAAGCCTTATGTAATTGAATTTGCAGATTTAGGTGGATGTATAAAATATAAACAAATGAGAGTGGGTTGCAATTTGGGAGTTAAAGGTGGCATATTATCGAAAAATGCTTTATTAACCTTTGGTCTTAAATTGGGATATGATATATCAGTAAAATAAAGGTGTGAAATAGTATTAAATGTATATTTGAAAAAATATTATTAATACTATTTTTTTATTTGACAAAACAAAAAAAAGGTGCTAATATACAATTGTTAGCAGATAAATAAGTTGAGTGCTAACTTAAAAGGGGATGGGAAATATGGAAAATAAATATACAGAAAAAGCAACATTAGCCTTATCTGAAGGGCAAAATTTTGCTAAAAAGTGTTCAAATGGAGAATATAAGGTAGAACATTTATTACTTGCATTAGTTGGTCAACCACAAGGGTTGATACCTAATATATTAGAAAGAGCAGGATATAGTGTAAGTGAAATACAAAGAGAATTACAAAAAAGAATAGATAAATTTCCAAAAGTTAATGGAGGAAACTTAGGTGTTAGTAATGATTTATCAAGAGTCATAGTAGACGCTGATAGATATATGAATAGAATGGGTGATAAATATGTTAGTGTGGAACATTTATTCTTGTCATGTATGGATAACACCAACATATTAAAAGAGTTAGGTATAGATAAAAGAAAATTTATGACAATTTTAGAAAAAATTAGGGGAGGTCAAAAAGTTATGTCTGAAAATCCTGAAGAAACTTATGAAGTTTTAGAAAAATATGGTAAAGATTTAGTAGATTTAGTTAGAAAAGGAAAAATAGACCCAATAATAGGTCGTGATGAAGAAATAAGAAGGGCAGTGCAAATATTATCAAGAAGAAATAAAAATAATCCGGTATTAATTGGTGAACCTGGTGTAGGTAAAACAGCTATAGTAGAAGGTATTGCTTGGAGAATAGTAAAGGGTGATGTACCTGAATCATTGAAAGATAAAAAAGTATTTTCACTTGATATGGGTTCATTAATTTCTGGTGCTAAGTACAGAGGTGAATTTGAAGAAAGATTAAAGGCTGTTATTGATACTTTGGAAAAAAGTCATGGTGATATTATCCTATTTATAGATGAAGTGCATAATATAGTAGGTGCTGGTTCAAGTGAAGGAAGCATGGATGCTTCTAATTTGTTGAAGCCAATGTTAGCAAGGGGAGAAATAAAAGTTATAGGTGCTACAACCTTGGATGAATATAGAAAATATATTGAAAAAGATGCAGCATTAGAAAGAAGATTTCAACCAGTTTTGGTAAATGAACCAAATGTAGAAGAAACAATTTCAATTTTAAGAGGACTTAAAGAAAAGTTTGAACAATTCCATGGAATTAGAATAACAGATAATGCCTTAGTTGCTGCAGCAAAATTGAGTGATAGATATATAACAGATAGATATTTGCCTGATAAGGCAATAGATTTACTTGATGAAGCTTGTGCAAAATTAAAAACTGAAATAAATTCTATGCCAACAGAATTAGATGAATTAACAAGACAAGTTACTCAATTAGAAATTGAAAGACAAGCTTTAAAGAAAGAAGAAGATGAAGCAAGTAAGAAAAGACTTACTGATTTGGAAAAGGATTTATCTAATAAAAAAGAAAAACAAAAAGAAATGTTAGCTCAATGGGAAAAAGAAAAGAATACAGTTGAAGAAATTAAGAAATTACAAGGTAAACTTGAAAAAGCTAAGTTAGATTTTGAAGAATATAGTAATAGAAATATTGATTATGAAAAAGCAGGACAAATAAAATATCAAATAATTCCTCAATTAGAAGCTCAATTAGAAGCAATGAAGAATAAAAATGAGCAAAAGATGGTTAATCAAAAAATAACAGAAGATGAAATAGCTGGAGTTATAGCTGCTTGGACACATATACCAATAAGTAAATTAGTTGAAGGCGAAAAAGAAAAATTATTGAATCTTGATAAGAAGATAGAAGAAAGAGTTATAGGTCAAGATGAAACAGTTAAAAAAGTTTATGAAACAATTTTAAGATCAAGAGCTGGATTGAAAGATCCTAATAGACCTATAGGATCATTCATATTTTTAGGACCTACTGGTGTAGGTAAAACATATTTAGCCAAAACATTGGCATACAATTTGTTTGATGATGAAAATAATATGATAAGAATAGATATGAGTGAATATATGGATAAATTCAGTACATCAAGATTAATAGGTGCAGCACCAGGTTATGTTGGATATGAAGAAGGTGGACAATTAACAGAAGCTGTTAGAAGAAAACCATATTCAGTAATTCTATTTGATGAAATAGAAAAAGCACACCCAGAAGTATTTAATTTACTTTTACAAGTATTAGATGATGGTAGATTGACTGATAATAAAGGTAAGGTAGTAAGCTTTAAGAATACTATTATAATAATGACATCTAATTTGAAAGAAGAAAATTTAAAAACATATTTCAAACCTGAATTTTTGAATAGGGTAGATGAAATAACAGTATTTAATAGCTTGGATAAACACTCTATTTCTAAGATAGTAGAAAATGAATTGAAAGAAGTAAATGATTTGTTAGTTGATAAATTCATAACTATAAAAGCAGATGAAAGTGCTATAGAATACATTGTTTCTAAGGCATATGATAAAGAATATGGTGCAAGACCAATTAGAAGATTTATACAAAGATATATCGAAACAGATTTATCAAAACTTTTATTAGAAGGAAAAGTACCAAATAATAGTGAAATTAAAATTAGTTGTGTAAATGATAAGTTAAAATATGAAGTTAAATAGTAAAATAATGGCGAGATTGCTCTCGCCATTTATTTATTTAATTTCTTTAAAATATAAAATATCTTTTGCTTGACCTAAGTCGTCAACTTCTGCTATACCGATACCAGTAATTTTAGAAGTGAAAGGTTTGAAATTATATTCTTTTTGGAAGGCTAAGATATCTTCTGCTTTTTTTGGTGTAAGTAAAGTAACATGTGGATCAAAGTTTGAAAATACATTAGGTGAACCATAAGTTTTAAATGATCTAACCTTTGCTGGCATTGATTTTGCCCAATTTGGAACTTGTGCATCAGTAGCTCTTAGAGGTAAAAGTCTAGCTGTAACTTCATCAGCTAAAGCTTGAATATCATAAGCTTTTTTAGCATCTAACATTAACCAATTACCAGGTGTCTTTCTAATATTATAGAATTGTAATTCTATAGGTTTAGCATTTGTAGCGACATCGTCTACAACATCTTTAATTTTTTCAAATGCATCCTTCTTATATTCGCTCAAATAAAGAGTAACATGTATTTGATATTTTTCATCATATAAGCTAGTTATATTATGTTTATTTAAATTTTTTGATATATCTTCTACAACTTCTGTAGCCTTGTTATCCATTTTAACAAATACATTGTAATTTACATTCGCAAATACATGAGTAGAAAGTAAAATAAATAAAGTTGATATAATTTTTTTCATAATTATCACCATGCAGAATTGATTAATACTTCTTCACCGTAACCACCATTTAATTTTTGAGGGTTAGTAGAGTTAGGAGCTCTTTGAACTCTTATTCCTCTTATACCAAGTTCTCTTGCAGCAAGAATATCATCATCTGAATCTCCATAATGTAATGAAACATTGTGTTTCTTCATGTAGAATGATTTATCATATTTGTAACCACCAGTTGGTTTATCTGCAGTATATTCAATATATACTTCATAAGGCATGTGGAAGAATCTTTGTAAAGTTTTAGAAGTTATAGTTGATGTATAATTTTGATCTTTAGAGTGTTTTGTTCTTCCAGTAATAAAGAAAATTTTATCTCCTCTTTTTAAATGCATATTAATTAATGCTTGTGCAGAAGCTTTAGGTATAGAGAATTTATCTCCCATTTCAGCAACAAAATCCCAGAATTTTTGGTTATATAAATAACTTACAGGATTTTTTGGATCAGTTTGATAATAGTCTTGTCCAAATCTAAAGTAAGCACTAGAATGAACTAAAGTATCATCTATATCAAAGCTAACATTAATAGGACCTTGTCCTTCTAAACTTTTTTCAATATCTTCAACTGAAACAAAATGAACTGCTTTTTGAACATTTTCAGTAGTATAGAAACCTTGATTAGTATAAGGAACTTTTGGTCCCTTAGCGAAAGTTAAACTAGCTATTGCTAAGCAACTGATAATTAATGTCTTTTTCATGAAATAAAAACCTCCTAATTTGTTAGTAAAATTCTACCTTGAAAAAGCTATAAAGTCAACAATATAGAAAAAAACTCTTCACGAAATCAATCGTAAAGAGTTTAAGAATAAAATTATACAATAAAAAAATAAAAAACTATTTATGGTTGGGCTGGCTGGATTCGAACCAACGCATGGTGGAGTCAAAGTCCACTGCCTTACCGCTTGGCTACAGCCCAACAAAGTTAAAATAATCCAGGGATCTTAAGACCACCTGTAACTGTTTCCATTTCAGATTCTGCTAAAGCATCAGCTTTTGCAGTAACTTCTTTAACAGCAGTTAAAATTAAATTTTCAAGTTCAGATGTATCTTTTTGTGATACAGCTTCTTCTATAATATCATTATTAATTTTAATATCAACTAATTCTTTTTGTCCATTAGCTTTAACAACTATTTGTCCACCAGCAACAGAATGTTCAATTATTTTATCTTTCAAACCTTCTTGTATATTAAGCATAGCTTCTTGCATTTGTTTAGCTCTTTTAATTATATCTACTTGATTAGTAGAAGAATTAGAAGTTTTAATCTTTCTAACCATAACTCCTCCATAAAAAAAAGATGGTGGCGAGAGAAGGATTCGAACCTTCGAAGGCTGAGCCGGCAGATTTACAGTCTGCTCCCTTTGACCACTCGGGTATCTCGCCAATGGTGCCGCTTATCGGATTCGAACCAATCACCTACTGATTACAAGTCAGTTGCTCTACCAAATGAGCTAAAGCGGCATTATTTAATGGCGGAAGTGACGAGACTTGAACTCGCGACATCTTGCGTGACAGGCAAGCACTCTAACCAACTGAGCTACACCTCCGTATTGGTGGTCACAATTGGGCTCGAACCAATGACCCCCTGCTTGTAAGGCAGGTGCTCTCCCAACTGAGCTATGCGACCATTAAATTGTTTGGTAGGGCCTAGGAGAATCGAACTCCTGTTGCCGGGATGAAAACCCGATGTCCTAACCACTAGACGAAGGCCCCAAACCTTGTTCGCTTTGAACAAGATATATATTAGCAAAAAAGAAAAAGTTTGTCAACAATTTTTTAAAAAAAAATTAAAAAAAATTTATTTTACCCATGTTACCATTTCTTCCTTGTAGGAAATATGGGGTCTTCTTTCTTCTGCCTTATATCCAATTGCCATTATAGAAATAGGTATCATGTTATTAGGTAAGTTTAAAATTTCTTTTGTTATAACTTCAGCATTGTCATTATCTAGTACACCCATCCAAACAGTACCAAGATTATAATGTGTTGCCATAATAGCTATATTTTCCAAAGATGCTGCACAATCTTGAATAAGGAAAGTTAAGTTAGGATCTTTATCTTTATCTCCACAAACAAGAATAGCTAAAGGTGCAGTTTCAAATGCTTTACCATAAGGATGTTTTAGAAAAAATTGCTTCAAGATTTCTTTATTTTCTATCACATAAAACATTCTAGGTTCTTTTTTGTGAGCTGAAGGAGCAGCTATTGCACCTCTTAAGAGTTCCTTTATAATTTCATCTTCAACTTTTTTATCTTTAAAAGTTCGTATACTTCTTCTGTCAAATATTTCTTTCATTAATATCACCTCAGTTCTAGTATAGCACGAAATGCTAGAAAAAAAAGCTGAAAAATGATATAATAATCCTATAAAACAAGCTAGGAGAAATATATGGAAAATAGAAATTATGGTTCAGATGATATTACGGTTCTTGAAGGTTTAGAAGCCGTTAGAAAAAGACCGGGAATGTACATAGGTACAACATCATCAAGAGGACTACATCATTTAGTTTGGGAAACAGTAGATAATAGTATAGACGAAGCATTGGCAGGATATTGCGACACTATAAAAGTTAGAATGTTGCCTGATAACTATATTGAAGTACAAGATAATGGTAGAGGAATACCTATAGATATGCATAAAACAGGGAGACCTACATTAGAAGTTGTAATGACAATATTGCATGCTGGAGGAAAGTTTAATGATAAGAATTATACATATTCAGGTGGTTTGCATGGTGTTGGTGTTTCTGTAGTTAATGCCTTATCAACAGAATTAATTGCCACTGTTACAAGAGACGGCAAAATTGTTAGACAAACTTTTTCAAAGGGTAAACCTACATCTGGTTGTGAACAAATAGGAGTTGCTAAAAAAAATGAACATGGTACAGTAATTAGATTCAGACCAGATGAAGAAATATTTGAAGAAGTAATTTTTGAATATAATACTTTAAAAGAAAGATTAAAAGAATTAGCATATCTTAATACAGGTTTGAAAATTATTTTAACAGATGAAAGAGATGAAGAAAATAAGAGAGAAGAAGTTTTTCATTTTGAAGGTGGAATAAAGGATTTTGTAGCAGAATTAGTAGACGCAGATAAGATGATAATTCCAACTATTTACATGAAAGATACTACAAAAATTAGTGGAAATAAGCTAGTTGAAGTAGAAATAGCTATGACATATAACAAAGATAGCCAAGCTGTGGTTGAATACTCTTTTGTAAATAATATAAATACTTATGATGGTGGAACTCATGTTCAAGGCTTTAGAACAGCTTTAACAAGAACTATTAATGATGTTGCAAGACAATTGAACTTGTTAAAAGAAAAAAAAGATGAAAATTTACAAGGTACAGATGTTAGAGAAGGTTTAGTTTGTGTAATAAATATAAAATTCCCTGAACCTCAATTTGAAAGTCAAACAAAATCAAAATTGGGAAGTAGTGAAGCACAATCTTCAGTATCAAGTGTTGTAAATAATAAATTGAAACTTTATTTAGAAGATCATCCTAAGGATGCAACTGCTATGATAGAAAAAATGCTTTTATCTAAAAAAGCAAGAGAAGCAGCTAAAAATGCAAGAAATAACATTTTGAGAAAAAATCCTTTAGAAATAGGGTCTTTACCAGGTAAATTAGCAGATTGTTCTTCTAAAAAAAGTGAAGAATGTGAAATTTATATAGTCGAAGGAGATTCAGCTGGAGGTAGTGCAAAGCAAGGAAGAGATAGAAAAACACAGGCAATATTACCACTTAGAGGTAAAATACTTAATGTTGAAAAGGCTGTACTACATAAAATGTTGGAAAATAATGAAATTAAAGCAATGATAACTGCCTTTGGTACAAATATTGGAGATAATTTTGATATTTCCAAACTTAGATATGGAAAAATAATAATAATGACCGATGCTGATGTTGATGGAGCTCATATTAGAACTTTAATGTTGACATTTTTCTTTAGATATTTAAGAGAATTAATCAATGCTGGTCATATTTTTATAGCTCAACCACCTTTATATAAAATACAGGTTGGAAAGAAAATAAAATATGCTTATTCAGATGATGAATTGAAAAAAACAACAGTGGTATTAGAAGAAGAAAGTAAAAAATATACTATACAAAGATATAAAGGATTAGGAGAAATGAATCCAGAACAACTTTGGGAAACAACTATGGATCCTGAAAATAGAACTTTATTAAAGGTTACCTTAGAAAATGCAGGTTATGCAGATAAAATGTTTAGTATTTTAATGGGAGATAAGGTAGAACCAAGAAGACAATTTATAGAAGAACATGCTATGCATGTAAAGAATTTAGATATTTAGGAGAAGGTAATGTCAGATAAATTTAATGAGAATGATGAAAATAATAGAGTAAATGAAGTTATGGATACTAGTAAAAAAGAACAAGAAGTACCAGTATTCATTGAAGATGAAATAAAGTCATCATATTTAGATTATTCTATGAGTGTTATAGTATCAAGAGCTTTGCCTGATGTAAGAGATGGACTAAAACCTGTACATAGAAGAGTCCTATTTGCAATGAATGATATGGGAATGACATACAATACAGCCTATAAGAAATCAGCTAGAATAGTTGGGGAAGTTTTAGGTAAGTATCACCCACATGGTGATACAGCTGTATATAATACAATGGTTAGAATGGCACAAGATTTTAATAGTAGATATATGCTAGTTGATGGACATGGAAATTTTGGTTCTATAGATGGAGATTCTGCAGCAGCAATGAGATATACTGAAGCAAGAATGGCAAAAATTGCTAATGAAATGCTTTTGGATATAAATAAGAATACAATAGATTTTAGAAAGAATTTTGATGAAACCTTAGATGAACCTATAGTTTTACCAGCAAAATTACCTAATCTATTAATCAATGGGACAACAGGAATAGCTGTAGGGATGGCAACTAATATACCTCCACATAATTTAGCAGAAGTTTGTGATGGTATAGTAGCTTTAATTGATAATAGAGATATTAGTGTTGATGAATTAATAGAGCATATTAAAGGACCTGATTTTCCAACTGGTGGAATTATTAATGGTAAGCAAGGTATTTATGATGCTTATAGAACAGGTAGAGGTAAGGTGCAAGTAGCTGGTAAGGTTGACATAGTTAATAGTGCATCTGGTAAATCAAGTATAGTTATTAGTGAAATACCTTATCAAGTTAATAAGGCAAAATTAGTTGAAAAAATAGCTGAATTATATAGACAAAAAAAGATAGTTGGAATAACAGATATTCGAGATGAATCAAATAAACAAGGTATAAGAGTAGTAATAGATGTTAAGAAAAATGAAGAACCAGAACTTATACTTAATATGCTATATAAATACACAGATTTACAAACTACTTTTGGAGTAATTATGTTAGCCTTGGTTAATAATATTCCAAGGGTACTTAATTTGAAACAAATATTAACTAAGTATCTAGAACACAGATATACTGTAGTTGAAAGAAGAACCAAGTTTGATTTAGATAAGGCAAAAAGAAGAGCACATATCTTAGAAGGTTTCAGAATAGCACTAGATAGTATAGATGAAATTATTAAATTAATAAAAGCATCAAAAGATGCTAATATTGCAAAGGATAAATTAATAGAAGCTTTTGGATTCAGTGAAATACAAGCAAAGGCTATACTAGATATGAGATTGCAAAGATTAACTGGACTTGAAAGAGATAAGATAGAACAAGAATATAGTGAATTATTAGCACTTATTGAAGAGTTGGAGGCTATTTTGAATAGTTCTGAAAGAAAGTACGAAATAATTAGACAAGAAGTTATAGAACTTAAGACTAATTATGGAGACAAAAGAAGAACTGAAATACAAAATAAGAGAAATGAAATTGAATTAGAAGATTTAATAAAAGAAGAAGATGTTGTTGTTACTATAACAAATAAGGGTTATGTAAAAAGAATTTCAACTGATGCTTACAAATCACAAAGAAGAGGAGGAATAGGAGTTAATTCTATTAATACTGTAGAAGATGATGAAGTAAGTGCAATATATACAGTTAAAACATTGGATAAATTATTAATCTTCACTGATAAAGGTAAAGCATATAGTATAAAAGTGTATGAAATACCAGAAGCAAGTAAACAAGCAAGAGGTAGATTAATAAGTAATATAATTAATCTTGAAGATGGAGAAAATGTAAGTGGTATTTTAAATACTGCTGGTGCTAACGAAAATTCACAAATTTTTATTGTAACTAAGAAGGGTATAGCTAAGAAAATGTCTGCACCTTTATTCAAAAATATAAATAAGAGAGGAATAAGGGCAATAACATTAAGAGAAGATGATGAGCTTGTATTTGCAGACTTATGTGAAGAAGAAAGTGAAATTTTCGTTGCAACTATAAAAGGACAAGCAATAAGATTTAAAGCAAGTGATGTTAGAACTATGGGTCGTAGTGCAAGTGGAGTTAAATGTATTAGATTCAAAGAAGAAACAGATTATGTTGCCAGTGCTAGTGTAATAAGTAATAAAGAAAATAAGCAAGTTTTAACAATTACAAGTGAAGGTTTTGGTAAGAGAACTGACTTGGAAGAATATAGCATACAAAAAAGAGGTGGAAAAGGAAATAGAAATTTCAAATTAGCACCGAAAACAGGAGATGTTGTGTCTTCAATTTTAGTTGATGAAACTGTTAAAGAAATTATGTTAATTACAAAAGAAGGAGTTTTAATTAGAACACCAATAAAACAAATTTCAAAAATAAGTAGAGCTACTTCTGGTGTAAGAATAATGAAACCTAAAAAAGGAGACATAGTTATTTCTGTAGCCTTAGTTCCAGAGGGAGATGAAAATAATGACTAAAAAAAGATTTCTATTTTTACTTACTAATGAAGATGAAATGGAAAAGGCAAGTAAGTTTGCTAAAGTTGTTAGAGAAAAATTGAAAGATGTAGATGCAATAGCCCTATATGTTAAGGATATTATGAAATATGAAGTCATATTTAATAATATAAACTCTTATGGTATTCAATCACCAACTTCAATGCTTGTTGAGGAATATAAAAATATAGAAAATAGTATATATGAAAAAATAAAAAAAGAAGCATATAAGTATTTTGATAAGGTATATAGTAAAGAAGGCGATACACATGAAGTTATACTTGAAGAAATGAAGGCTTATGATGCTTTGGTTGTTGTAAAATCTGAAGAATTGACAGTAGCCATGAAAAATCTTTTAAAGGATCATTATAAACCTTTAATAATTTTAGGTGATAAAAAAGAATATTCTTTAGATAAGATTTTAATGTTAAATGATGGAGGATATAAGGTAAATAAAGCAATATTTGCCTTTTTCCATTTGTTTTCAGAACAACAAATTGATGTTTTGAGAGTTAATGTAACAGAACAAAATAGATTAACAGAAAGATTTGGAAATGTCTGTAATGTAATTGATGAAAAAAGTGATGATACATATGAAACAATAATGAAATATGTACCAAAATATGATTTGGTTGTTATGGGAGAATTAAGATATACTATCTTATTTGAAAGATTAACAGGTCAAATGGGAATGAGAATTATTGAAAATACAGATATTCCAATTTTTATGGGGTGAGATATGCAAGAAAATAAATTAAAAATAAAATTATCAGTTAAAGTTTTTGAAACAATAATAATATGGTTAATGAGTTTTAATTTTTTGATAGGAGCTTTGGTATTTTTTAAATCTTTTTCAATTTTTAGTAAAATGAAGCAAAATTTGAATCTATCATCTGCCTTTGTTGATTTGGTTAAAAATTTAGTTAAAGAAGAAAATGATTTAAAAGCACTACAAAAATTAGTAGAAATTTATCGAATTTTTATACTTTTATCTGTTATAGTTATAGCTATTTTCTTGATTATAAGACTAGCTAGAAGAGAATATAAAAAATTAGCAAAGTATATTTATATGGTTATGCTAGGTTCTATTATTTTTTCTTGCTTTTTAATATATTTAACAAAAGATATTTTTTATGCAATTAAAAGTATAAATGAAAGAATTTACACTCAAGATTTATCAAAAATTCTATATTTATTACAAAAAATGCAAAATATAAAAGATACAAGATATATAATATTAGTAACATTCGTAATATCCTTATTTTTAAGCTTATTAGCAATAGCTACATATCTATATGAAATGTTTCAAAAAACAGATGAAGTCTATAATCCTAAATTAAATATTACTTTTTGTATAGTAACATTTGTAATATTTATCGGATTAGCATTTGCAAGATATAGAGTAATGATCTTAGCGAATAATATTGATCCATCAGAATACTATATTCTTTCTTATGATATAGATGATAATAATAAGATAATACCAGTATCATATGTAAATTATAAAAAAATTGAAGAAAAGTATTTGGATCCACATTTAATAACATTTTTAGAAAAAGGACTTGCATTTGATATAGATAAAAAAGATAAAACAATAGAAACTAATAAAGAAATGAAAGTTTCTGTTTCATACAATGTAGAAGTCGCAAATGAATTGAATTTAAATATTAGAAAACTTAACTTCTATGTTGAAAATAAAGAAAAACCTGAGCTTTTACAAAATTTAAAAGATTTAGACAAAAAATCTATCTATAAATTAATGAAAAAATATGATACGAAATATATAAATGAAAATATTAAGGAACAGGATGAAATATCAGGTATTTATTCTGCAAAGGATAAAAAGAATAATATAGAAATCTATGTAATATCAAAGATAGAAGGAGATAGAATACCGCTTAAATTAAAAGCAGATTTTAATATTACAAAAGATAAGGCTTATCAGGTAATATATTTAGGTAATATTTTTGTTAATTCAAAACATAAGGCTATAGCATATACAGGAATGAATAATGATAATGCAGTTGTCTATATTGAAAATAAAGAAGTTGTAAAACAAATTATAGAACATAATAGCTTGATAAAATATTAGTGAAAGGGTTATTGAAATGAAAGAAAAGATTACAAGAATTAAAGAACAAATTTTAGAAGGGCTAAAACCTGTAAAAGATTTAGGACAATTAAATGAAATTAAGATAAAAGCCCTAGGTAAAAAAAGTGAGTTTAGTCAACTTTTAAAAGAAATGGTTAATCTTAAGGCAGAAGAAAGAAAACAAATAGGTAAATTTGTGAATGAAACAAAGAATATTTTACAAGAAAAAATAGATGAAAAATTTTCAGAAATAAAAAACAATATTAAAAAAGAAAGAATTGAAAAGGAAAAAATAGATATTAGCCTACCTGGAAGAAAGCAAGTTCATGGTAGTTTACATCCAATAACAAAAACAATTTTTCAAATAAAAGAAATAGTTTCTGAAATGGGTTTTGATATAGTAGATGGACCTGAAATAGAATTAGTAAAGTATAATTTTGATGCTTTGAATATTCCTAAGACACATCCATCAAGAGAAAAAACAGATACTTTCTATATCACTGATGAAATAGTACTTAGAACTCAAACTTCACCAATGCAAATCAGATATATGATGGAACATAAACCACCATTTAGAATGATTTCTATGGGAAAAGTTTATAGACCAGATTATGATGTTTCGCATACACCAATGTTTCATCAAGTAGAAGGACTTATGGTTGGAGAAAATATTTCATTTGCCAATTTTAAAGCAATGCTTGAATTGATTGTTAAAAGAATATTTGGACAAGAAAGAAAGGTAAGATTTAGACCACATTTCTTTCCATTTACAGAACCAAGTGCCGAAATGGATGTTGAATGCGGAGTATGTCATGGAGAAGGTTGCAGAGTATGTAAAAATACTGGTTGGCTTGAAATATTAGGTAGTGGAATGGTAAATGCTAAAGTTTTAGAAGCTGGGGGTATTGATAGTACAAAATATCAAGGTTTTGCCTTTGGAATTGGTCTTGAAAGAGTTACAATGCTTAAACATGGTATAGATGATTTGAGAGCATTTTTTGAAAATGATGTTAGATTTTTGGAACAATTTTAGGAGGATAGAAAATGTTAATTTCATTAAAGTGGTTAAATGAATATATAGATATAAAGGATAAGGAAATATCTGAACTTGAAAATGCTCTAACTATGATAGGACAAGAAGTTGAAAAAATAGAAACAAAATTTTCTTATTTAAAAACAGTAGTTACTGCAAAAATAGTTGAATATTCAAAGGTCGAAGATTCAGATCATTTGACTTTGTGTAAGGTTGATACTGGATCTGAAATATTACAAATTATTTGTGGAGCACCTAATCATAAATTAGGCGATGTAGTATGCCTTGCAAAAATAGGAACTCAATTAGCTCCAGACTTTATAATCAAAAAAAGTAAAATAAGGGGAATATTATCTCAAGGAATGCTATGTTCAAAAAAAGAACTAGGTTTAGGAAATGAAGCAGATGGAATAATAATTTTACCTCAAGATACAAAATTAGGTGTAGCTTTGAGTGATTATTATGATAAAGGAGATACAGTTTTTGAATTAGAAATAACACCTAATAGACCAGATTGCTTATCATATATAGGTATAGCAAGAGAATTAAGTGCTTATTACAATCAACCTTTAAAAAAGCCTGAAATAAAGATAGAAGAAAAAGGTGAAAATATAGATTTTTCTGTAAAAATTCAAGATGAAAAATTGTCAAATAGATATTTAGCAAGGGTTATAAAAAACATAAAAGTTGAAGAAAGTCCAAAATGGTTAAAAGATAGATTAGAAGCAATAGGAGTTAAAAGTGTCAATAATATTGTAGATATATCAAATTATGTAATGTTTGAAATGGGACAACCTAATCATATCTATGATCTTGATAAATTAGGTAAGGAAGTAGAAGTAAGAAGGGCTTTTGCTGATGAAGAATTTGTAACATTGGATGATAAAAAAATTAAATTAACAACAGAAGATATAGTTGTAGCTTCAAATGGAAAGGCTGTAGCCTTAGCTGGGGTTATAGGTGGTTTAGATACTTGTGTTGATGAAAATACAAAAAATATTTTAATAGAAACAGCTCATTTTGATAATATAATGGTTAGAAGAAGTTCAAGAAGACATGCAATATTTACTGAAGCTTCATATAGATTTGAAAGATGGGTAGATACAATTTCTTTGGATAAAGTATCAAAAAGATTAGCTCAATTTATTGGCGGAGATTTACAAAAGGGCTTTGTTGAAGAATATAAATTTAAACCTATTTTACCTGATACTTTGCTTAATTTAGAAAAACTATATAAATTTATAGGTAAAAGAGTTGAAAAAAATAAAGTATTAGATATATTTAAAAAGTTGGAAATTAAGGTAGAAGATAATGGTTCTGACTTACTTTTAACACCACCATGTTTTAGATCAGACCTATTAACTGCTCAAGACTATTACGAAGAAGTAATTAGAATGTATGGCTTTGATAATATAGAAAATATTTTGCCAGATCTTGAAATAAAGAAGGATTTAATAATAGATAATACAAAATTAAATTGTACAGTAAAACTTATCCTAGCTAATTTAGGGTTGAAAGAAGTAATAAATTATAGCTTTATACCAAAAACAGCCTTTGCTAAGATAAAGAGTAAGGAAGAAGATTTAATAGAAATTTCTAATCCAATAACTGAAGATTTTGCTATTATGAGACCTACATTTATGTATAGCTTGTTAAAAAATGCTTCAGATAATTTCAATAGAAGTGTTCAAAATGTTAATTTCTTTGAAGTTGCTAAAACTTTCTTAAAGGATAAAGAAATTACAAAAATAGGTATTGTATTATCAGGTACTTTAAGTAAGGATATATTTAATAATGAAAGACAATATGATTTTTATGATATGAAAGGTATAGTAGAAGAACTTTTTGCAAAGCTTAATATAAAATCATATAGCTTATATAGAACAACAAATGAAGCATATCATTTAGGTAGAGCTGCAGATATTTATGTAGGAAATACTTTACTTGGAACATTTGGACAAATACATCCAGATTTAGAAGAAAATTTTGATTTGGAAAATAAGTCAACAATTTATTGTGAATTGAATCTTGATGAAATGAGCAAATATATGAAATCTAATTTCAAATATAAAAGCTTGAGTAAATATCAATTAGTGACAAGAGATTTAGCCTTTGTTGTTAAGGAAGATGTACAAATAGGGGAAATTTTAAAAGCTATAGAAAAGAGTAGTAAAATAGTAAATAAAATAGAATTATTTGATATATATAAGGGTGGAATTATAGAAAAAGGCTATAAGAGTTTTGCAATTAAGTTATATATGTCAGATCCACAAAAAACTTTAGAAGAAAAAGAAATTAATGAAGTTGTAAATAAGGTAATTGATAAAATTACAAAAGATTATTCTGCAAGCATTAGAA
Source organism: Sneathia sanguinegens (assembly GCF_001517935.1). Taxonomy (NCBI): domain Bacteria; kingdom Fusobacteriati; phylum Fusobacteriota; class Fusobacteriia; order Fusobacteriales; family Leptotrichiaceae; genus Sneathia; species Sneathia sanguinegens. The sequence continues at coordinate 15,516 of NZ_LOQF01000010.1, read as the reverse complement.
ATTAAAAAGGTGGGAATTATGAAAAAAATATTAATTGGAATAGTAACAATGTTAACTTTATGCTCATGTTCCCTTATTTCAAAAGATATTTTAATATCTAATAGGGAAATAAATTCATATGTTAGCAAAAAAATGAATATATCACAAAACTATATTCTAGCTAGGGCAAATATAAAAAACTTAGATACAAGAGTTAGAAATGGTAAAATTTATTCAGACTTAGAATATAATTATGCTATTTTAGGAGGAACAGTTGCTGAAAGCAAGGGTAAAATATTGATTAATTATGATTTAGAAATTAAGGATAATAAACTATATTTAAAAAATCCTAATGTAGTAGATTTTACTGCAGAAAAGGGCCTTATTGCCGACGAAAAAGTAAAAAAACTTTTAATAGATTTGGTATTAAATGGCTTAACTTATGCACAAATACAAGACTTTGGAACAAAATATAAAATTAAGGATATCAAGATGGTTAATAATAGGGGCATCTTGTTGATTATGGAGTGATTATGGAAGAAAAATGGGACCTAACATATATATTTAAAAATGATGAAGAGTGGCAAAAGAATTATGAAAAGGGACTTTTGTTAGTAGATGAAGTGAAAAAATATGAAGGTAGATTAACAGAAAGTAAAAAAACCTTTAAAGAACATCTTAAGGAAGAAGAAGATATAGATATTTTTGTTGAAAATTTATACATGTATGCACATTTAAATCGGGATGTAGATACAAGCCAAGAAAAATATCAAGATATGTTCTCAAAAATACAAAAACTTCTTGCAAAATATAGACAAAATTCTTCTTATGTCATAACTGAATATATAGAAAATAGAGATAAAATTGAAGAATATTTAAAAGATGAAGACTTGAAGGAATATAAGCATATTTTTGAGAAAATATTTTCAAAGGCAGAACATACTTTGAGTGAAAAAGAAGAAAGAATAATTGCAAGTTTTTCAGAAATTATGGATGCACCTGATAATATTTTTACAGCACTTAATGAAACAGATATTACTTTTGCTGATGTTGATGGTGAAAAATTAAATAATACTAATTTTACAGTATTTTTAGAATCAAAAGACAGAGAAAAAAGAAAAAAAGCTTACACAAATCTATATGAAGGATATAAGCAATATATTAATACATATGCAAATATACTAGCAACTAATGTTAAAGTATATAATTTGGATGCAAAACTTAGAAAATATGCTTCAGCAAGACAAGCTTCACTATCAGAAAATTTTATAGACGAAAGAGTTTATGATAATTTAGTAAATACTATTAATTCTAAACTTCCTTTGTTACATAAATATATGGAATATAGAAAAAATATTTTAGGTTTATCAAAACTTGAAATGTATGATATCTATGTTTCAACAGCGAAAAATTTTGAAATTAGCTACACTATAGAAGAAGCAAAAGAAATAATATTTGAAGCTTTAAAACCACTAGGTAAAGATTATGAAAAAATATTACATAAGTGTTTTGATGAACATTGGATAGACTTTACAGTTAATGATAATAAGGTTGGAGGAGCATATTCAAGTGGAGGATATAAAACAAAACCATATATATTAATGAGTTGGAAAAATAATTTGGATTCTTTATATACATTGGCACATGAAATAGGGCATAGCGTACATTCATATTATTCAAGACATGCTCAAAACTATTTTTATTCATCATATGTGTTATTCTTAGCAGAAATTGCTTCAACAACTAATGAAAATTTACTAACACACTATTTGTTAGAAAAATATAAGGATAATAAGGAAGCATTAATATATATATTGAATAATCATTTGGATGGCTATAGGGGTACAGTCTTTAGACAAACTCAATTTGCTGAATTTGAAAATGAAATATATAAATTGGATGCACAAGGAAAACCTTTAACTGCAAATAGATTATGTAAGTTATATAAAGAAATTAATGAAAAATATTATGGTCCTAATGTAAATACAGATGATAAAATTTCTTACGAATGGGCTAGAATACCACATTTTTACTATGATTTCTATGTTTATCAATATGCAACTGGCTTTAGTTGTGCTGTATATTTTGCAAATAGCATAATAAATGGTGGTCAAGAAGCAGTAGATAAATATATTAATTATTTGAAAGCAGGTTGTTCAAAATATCCATTAGATATTTTAAAAGATGCAGGATTAGATATTTTGGGTGGAACTGTAGTAAATAGTGCATTAGATGAATTTGCAAGAAAATTAGAAGTATTGAAAAGCTTGTGAGTTTGTGATACAATTAATTTAATAAGAAAAAAGAAAGGCGGATTACAGATGAGTAATATAAAATATCAAACAGTTATTGAAGATATTTATGCAAGAGAAATCCTTGATTCAAGAGGAAATCCAACAGTTGAAGTTGAAGTTTATCTTGAAGGTGGTGCAATGGGAAGAGCTTCTGTTCCATCAGGAGCATCAACAGGTGTACACGAAGCCGTTGAATTAAGAGACGGAGATAAGAAAAGATACCTAGGTAAAGGAACATTAAAAGCTGTTGAAAATGTTAATACTATAATAGCTGAAAATGTAATCGGAATGGACGCACTTGACCAAGTTGCAATAGACAAGACAATGATAAAATTAGATGGAACACCTAATAAAGCTAATTTAGGAGCAAATGCTATTTTAGGAGTATCATTAGCAGTAGCTAAGGCAGCAGCTAACCAATTAGGTTTACCTCTATACAGATATCTTGGTGGAGTTAATGCAAAAGAATTACCAGTTCCAATGATGAACATTTTAAATGGTGGAGCACATGCAGATTCTGCTGTTGATGTTCAAGAATTTATGATACAACCAGTTGGAGCAAAATCATATAAAGAAGCTTTAAGAATGGGTGCTGAAGTATTCCATCATTTAGGAAAATTATTAAAAGCTAATGGAGATTCAACAAATGTTGGTAACGAAGGAGGATATGCACCTTCTAAGATTGCTGGAACTAAGGGAGCATTAGATATCATTTCTAAGGCAGTTAAAGATGCAGGATATAAATTAGGAGAAGATATTACATTTGCATTAGATGTAGCTTCATCAGAATTCTATGATGCAAAAACTAAGAAATATGTATTCAAAAGAGAAGGTGGAGAAAAAACAGCTAAGGAAATGGTTGAATGGTTTGAAGAATTATGTTCAGAATATCCAATTGTATCAATAGAAGATGGACTTGCTGAAGATGATTGGGAAGGCTTCAAATTAATGACAGACAAATTAGGAAAGAAATTACAAATAGTAGGAGATGACCTATTTGTTACAAATACTGAAAGATTGGCAAAAGGTATTGAAAAAGGTGTAGCTAATGCAATCTTAATTAAGTTAAATCAAATAGGAACATTAACTGAAACATTAGATGCAATTGAAATGGCTAAGAAAGCTGGATATACAGCAGTAGTTTCACATAGATCAGGAGAAACTGAAGACGATACTATAGCTGATGTAGCAGTTGCAACAAATGCAGGACAAATTAAGACAGGTTCAGCTTCAAGAACAGATAGAATAGCTAAGTACAATCAATTATTAAGAATTGAAGATGATTTAGCTGGTGAAGCAATTTACAAAGGTCTTAAATCTATTTATGTTATAAAATAATAGAAAATTAGAGATTACTAGAGATGGTAGTCTCTTTTTTTGTATAATAAACTTTTGGGTTAAAAAAGAAACATAAAAGAAAACAAGTATAAATCAATAGGTATTTATACTTTTTTTATTGAGTTAAATAATAGGTAAATATATGTGTAAAATAAAGTTGATTTTATGCGGGGGGGGGGTGTTACTATAAAAGATGTGTGTTTTTTTAGGAAACATGAAAAAAATTAAAATAAGGAGGAAAAAAATGGAAAATATAGTAATATTATCACAACTATTATATAAAATTAAACGAAATTTTAATATTTTTACTACTAAAAAGCTTTTAATTTCATTATTAGTTCTAATGACTAATATTACTTTAGCAAATAATTTGGATAAATTTGTAGAATATACAAAGGAAATAGAAAGTATTAAACATACAGACTTACAAGCAGTAGATTTTAAATTTGCAGACTATTTTTTAGCAGAATCAAAAATAAATAAAGAGGTATCTGATGAGTTTTTGGTAATTTTACCAGATGTAAGTATATTAGAAAAAAATAAGGATAAATTAAGTAAGCTTGGTAAGGAAATATTAATATTTTTACTAAAAGAAAAGAATGATAAATTAATAAATAGAAGCATAAAAGAATTAAAAGAGGATAAATTCGCGAAAAATATAAAAATTATAACACTATCATTAGATGATGAAGAAACAGATAGATTTATAACAGACACTGAAGACAATTCACTATATTTTCAGGACTATTTTAAATATAAGTTTTATAGACAATATAAGAAAATAACAAAGTATGACTATTTAGGAGTGATTAATAAATGAAGAATGTAATAAATGTTGAAGAAATGAAAAGATATTTAAAAAGAAGCCTAAAAAAGAAAGTAAAGATAACGACAAGTTTGATAGTGTTATTTATGATGAGTAATAGTATTGTTAATGGAAATGTAATAATGATTGATAAGGGTAAAATATCAGCATCAACTAAACCGTCTGCTCAAGCAATACCTAGTCAAAAAAATAAAACAGTAGCATTAAATCCCAATTCAGAAAGTGGTAATACTGTAGGCATAAATGATGTGGCTGAAGGTTCAGTAGCAGTAGGTTATTTAGCAAAAGCAAGTGGTGGGTCTTCAGTAGCAGTAGGTTATAGTGCTGAAGCTGCTGCTGAGGAAGCAATAGCAATAGGACATGAAGCTACTACAGCTTTTAGAGAATCAGTAAGTATAGGGTTGCAATCTAAAATAAAAGGAGATCAAGGGGTTTCGATTGGATCAAAAACAGCTGCATCTGGTCAAGCGGTTGCAATCGGAAGTGATATTTATGCTTTAGGAAAATCATCAATTGCAATAGGGAATGATGATATTGGAGGAACAGATCATTTACCAGAAGAAACAATTAGAAGAATATATAAAGGAATAGTTAATGAAGGTGTTAAAAAACAAAATGAGTTTGATAGTGCATATATAGATTCTAAACAATATTCTCCAACATATGCAGGGGGGACTTCAGCAATAGCTATAGGGTCAAGATCTGTAGCTGCAGCAGATCAATCAATTGCAATGGGAGTTTTATCTTTTGCTTTAGCAAATGGATCTACTGCAATAGGAAGGTATGCATTTGTAGATGAAGGTGCTGCTCAAGGATTAGCCGTTGGTGAAAAAGCAAGAGTATTTAGTGCACATTCATTAGCTTTAGGTAATGAAAATGAATCAACAAATGAAGGATCAATGTCATATGGGTATAGGGCAAAAGCAGTAGGTATAGGTTCACTAGCTATTGGAAATAAGGTTGCTTCTAATGCAGAAATAAAAAATATATCTGATTTACAAAAAATATTTACTGGAAATAGTAGTATCGATGATAAAAAAAATTCAATTGAAAAATATAATCCTGAATATATTGAAACTGGTGACACAAAATTTACATTGAATAATAAAGATATAAAAAAATTAAAAAGTATGGGAAATTATGGAATATCATTAGGAAGTAATGCATATTCTATTGGTAATAATTCAATGACAATAGGGTCTTTGTCACTATCAGAAGGTAAAAATTCACTTGCTTTAGGTGTAATATCTTATGCCAAAGGAGATAACTCTATGGCAATAGGTACTGAATCTATTTCAAAAGCCAATAATTCAATGGCTATAGGTATAGGGGCAAAGGCTTATTTAGAAAATTCATTAGCATTAGGTAATAAATCTATGACTGATTACCAACAGGATTGGTTTAATAAAAAAGGTTATGTTCCTAAGGGTGCAATTTCATTACCATCATCAACAAATGTCGGTGTAATATCAGTAGGTAGTATAGGACAAGAACGTAGAATAACTAATGTTGCAGCAGGTTACAGAGATACAGATGCTGTAAATGTTTCACAATTAAAAAGTGTTGAAGATAAATTGAGTGCTGTTAATTTATCTGGTTATGATAGTTCTATGGTTAATTTTGTGTCTGTAGATAAAACAACAGCTGATGGTGAAGGTAAAAAAATGCAAGACCTTGCTATTAGAATGGGGAACTATAAAGAATATATACAACTTAAAGCTAAGCTTTTAGAAATGAAAGTTAGAAAAGAAAAAAATCATGAAACTATTAATGGTGAAGTAGAAAAAGAAATAGAAAATCTTTTAAAAGATGCAAAATATAATTATATAAAAAATAAAGACGAAAGTTTTAAAAATTTTGAGGCTGAGATTAATAAGAGTAGTGAAGCTGCAACAAAAATTTTGACAGAAATTGATAAAAAGAAAGATGAATTAATTAAAGATGAAAACTTAAAATCAATTTTAAGTACTGAAGAAAAAAAATCTTTTGAAAAATCTAATTTCTATAATAAATTAACAACTGGAAAAGATGCAATAGCAATAGGTGCTTTTGCAGATGCAACTAAAGAACAAGCAGTAGCCATAGGTAAGAATGCAAAAGGTGATTCTTTTTCAGTAGCTATAGGAGGAGATTCAGAATCAAAGAATAAAGCTGTTGCAATAGGAGATAGAGCAAAAGCATTAGGTGTAAGAAGTGTAGCAATAGGACATGAGGCAAAAGCAAATAACGAGTATTCAGTAGCAATAGGTGATGGTTCAGAAGCAAATTCAAGTACAACTGAAGCGTATTTAACTAAAGATCAAAATAGTGGTGGAAAAACATTTGCTGTAGGTGGTACAAATGTTAAAAGAAGAATAACAGGTGTAGCTGACGGGTCAGCTGATTCTGATGCAGTTACTGTTAAACAATTAAAAAAAGTTGGGAATATCATATTTACAGGAGATACTGGTTCTAATGTAACATTTGAATTAGTTAAAAATATAGATATAAAAGGAGCAACAGCAAAAAAACAAAATAGTACTGATATGGAAACTTGGGGTCAAGGAGATAATAAACATACTGTAGAAAATATACAAACACATGTATCAAAAATTGGTGATACTCAAAGAATAGTGATAGGTATGAAAGATGTACCAAGATTTACTAAAATTAAATTAGGGAATGATTCTAGTGTTAATTTAAGTGTTAATAACAATAATTTAACTTTAAATAATAAGAAGTTAACAGGATTAGCAGATGGTGATATTAGTACTTCATCAACAGATGCAGTAACTGGAAAGCAATTAGAAGCTAGAACAAAATTCACTATACAAGCAGATGAGTATAGAGAAAATGATAAAGGTACTGAAAATAAATCTGTTGAACTTGCATTTCCTAAAAAAATTATCTTTAAAGGAGCAGAAGGAAAAAATAAAGGTAAAACATATGATACTACATATGCAACAGACAATGTAAGAACATACATTGAAAAGAATGGAAATGATTATGAAGTAATAGTTGCATTTAAAAATAAGCCTAAATTTGATAAAGTACAGATTGGTGAAGTTGGAAACTTTGTAATTTCAAAAAATTCTGAAGCATTTGAATTTAATAAGAAAAAACTTGGAAAGGTAGCACCAGGTAGAATAGGAAAAGACTCTGGAGATGTTGTAGTAGGAGATCAATTAAAAGATTATGTTAAACAAATAGATTCTTCAAATGGTGACGATATATCAGTAACATTAACTGATATTATGGATGCTAAAAATAAAGTTGGAGTTAAGTATACTTTAGGTTTAAATCAAAATTTAAAAAATAAAATAAATAAAATAGATGAAAAAGCTGATAAATCAGAATTAACAAAACTAGGAAATAAAGAAATTACATTTATTGGTGACACAAGAGGTGCAGAAAAAAATGATATTAAAGTTAAATTAGGTGAAGAAATAGAAATAAAAGCAGAAGATCATTGGAATTATAATAAAGAAACTAAAGCACATACTGATTCAGACCCTTATTATGAAACAGAAAATCTTTCAACATACTATAGAATAAAAGATGGTAAAAAACAAATCCTTATAGGTATGAAAAGTAAGCCAATCTTCGAAGAAATAACAATAGGTAAATCGGCAGAGAATAGAGTTAGCATTACTAAAGATGGAATTAGTCTTAATAAGAAAATACAAGATCCAACTAATAATAAAAATAAAATAGATACAGTCGTAAAATTTGAAGTAGATAATGAAGGTAGCTTAAAATTAAATTCTAAAAAAATAACAGGACTTGCAAAGGGAACTGAAGATAGTGATGCAGTAAATATGCAACAGTTCAAAACATTGGAAAGTACAGTAACAAATAATACAAGTTCTATTAATATAAATAAAGCAGAAATAGCTAAAAAATTAAATGTAGATGCAGATAATATAAGTGAAAAAGGGAAAAATAAATTAACTGAACAATTAGGAACTGGTGTTATTGCAGATAGTAATACAAACCTAGTTACAGGTGGAGTTGTAAAAAAATATGTAACTGATGAAATTAACGAGATTAATACTAGATTAAATAGTAAATTAAGTAGTGCAGATGTAAAAGTTACAGGTGATGATTATATCACTGTAAATACGGATGTAACTAAACCTAATCATTATACATTAGTATTTGATAAAGATAAAATAGGTAAAGAAATTAATTTATCTAATAATAGTAAATTAAATGAAAAATTTGATAAATATGCATTGCTTGATGGAACAAATTTAAATAATAACGAATTTAATTTGGATACTTGGCAATCTAAATTAGGTAATGGAGTTGTAGCTGATAATAATAAAGGGCTAGTTACAGGTGGAGTAGTATATAAGTTTGTTAATAATATTAAACAAGAATTATCTAATAAATCTACCGAAGATTTAGCTAAGAAATTAAATGTAAATGCTGATAATTTAAGTGACCAAGGAGTAACTACTTTAACTACCAAATTAGGAATAGGTAAAATTGAAGATAATAATAATAACCTAGTTAAAGGTGGAGTAGTTAAAACATATGTAGATGATAAACTAAAAGATAAATTAAATAGTGACGATGTAAAAGTTACAGGTGATGAATATATCGAAGTAACAAGTGAAAAAGATAAACCTAATCACTATGAATTAAAATTTAACGAAGATACTTTAAAGCAACTTGTTAATAATACAGATATAACTAATAACACTTCTTTAAAGACTGAACTAGATAAAAAAGCAGATTTAGATGCAAGTAATGTAAACGGTGACAATTTAACTAAGTGGCAAACTGTATTGGGTGATGGTACTATAGATGATGGTAATACAGGATTAGTAACAGGTGGAGTAGTTAAAACATATGTGGATAGTCAAATAAAAGATAAATTGGACATAATAAACACAAACTTAAGTAGTAAATTATCTGATATAACTATTACTGGAGATAAGTATATTAAAGCAACTAAAGTAAGTAATTCAAACTATACATTAGCTTTAAATGAAGATATCTTAAATAATCATTTAAATTCATATGACTTTAGTAATAATAAAGTTATTAAAAATATAAATAACGATATAGATAAAAAATTAAATAAAGATGATATAGATGTTACTGGAGATAATAAATATATTAATGTAAGTAGTACAGGTAAAAAATATACAGTATCATTTGATGAAACACAATTAAAAACTACTGTTAGTGGGTCTGACTTTAGTAACAATAAATCAATACAAGATATGTTAGATAAGAAAGCTAATTTAGATGCAGGTAATGTAACAGGGGATAATTTAACTAAGTGGCAATCAACATTAGGTACAGGTAAAGTTGAAGATAATAATAAAGGATTAGTTACAGGAGGAACTGTAAGTGCTGCTATAAAACCAATAAATACAAGAGTTGACCAATTAAGTACAGATTTAAATGATAAATTATCTGATATAACTATTACAGGTGATGACTATATTACAGCAACTAAGGGTAGTGCTAAAGGGGTATATACATTATCATTTAATAAAGATAATTTACAAAATTTAATAAACTCAAATAATTTTGATTTATCAAAAAATACTACAATAACTAATATTAATACAGAGTTAGCTAAAAAAGCTAATAAGGATGCAACTAATTTAGAAGATAAAGATGTTAAGGATTGGCAAGCTAAATTAGGTAATGGTGCTATGAATGATGGTGACACTGGATTAGTTAAAGGTGGAGTAGTTAAAACATATGTAGATAGTAAAATAGAAAATAATACAAGTACTATCAATACAAAACTAGATAAAAAGTTAAATACAGAAGATGTTGATGTTAAAGGTGATGGTAAATATATCACTGTAACAAATATAGATAATGTTAAGACAAAGTATAAAGTAGCATTTGATGAAAATAAATTACAACAACTTGTTAACAGTACAGATATAACTAATAACACTTATCTAAAAGCTAAATTAGACGATAAGGCAGATAAAAATGCAAATAATTTAAATGATACAGATATAACTAGTTGGCAAGCTAAATTAGGTAATGGTAGTGTTGCCAAAGGTGAAACTAAACTTGTTAAAGGTGATACTGTATTCAATTATGTTGATAATATTGTTAATAACATTAAACAAGATTTATCAAATAAGTCTAACACAGATTTAACCAAAAAATTAAATGTAGATGCAGATAATTTAAGTGAAACAGGTAAAACTGCTTTAACTAATGCACTCGGAACAGGTACTATTACAGATAATAATACAAACCTTGTTACAGGGGGGACAGTTAAAAAATATATAACTGATGAAATAAACGATATTAACAATAAAGTAAGTAATAAATTAAGTAGTGACGATGTAGATGTTACAGGTGATGATTACATCACAGTAAATAAGGGTACAATTAAACGTAATCATTATAGCCTAGTATTTGATAAAGATAAATTAGCTAGTGATCTTGATTTAACTAAGAACACTAAATTAACTGAACGATTTAATAAATATGCACTACTTGATGGAACTAATTTAGAAAATATTGATTTAAATGTATGGCAAGCTAAACTTGGTAATGGTACTATAACTAAAGATAATACAGGATTAGTTAAAGGTGGAGATATATACAATTATGTTAATACAATTAAGCAAGAATTAACTAATAAATCTACACTAGATTTATCTAATAAATTAGATAAAGATGGGACTAATCTAGATACTGCATCATTAGTTAAATTAACAGAAAAATTAAGTAATGAATCAAATTTATCTACACCAACTAATAGATTAGTTACAGATACTAAGGTAAGTGAAGCATTAAAAGGTAAATTAGATATAGATGCAAACAACTTAACTAAAGAAGGTGAAAATACTTTAACTAATAGATTAGGAACTGGTGAAGTTAAAGAAGGTGATACTAAACTTGTTACAGGTGGAAAAGTTTATGAAGTTAAGAAAGAATTAAATAAGAGTATATCTAGTAACACACAAAATATTACAGAATTAGATAATAAATATACTACTCTTAATAATCAAGTTACAACAAATACTAATGATATTAAGAACTTACAAACAACAGTAAATGGTCTTAAGAATACAACACAAGATATTACTAATATTAAGAATAAATTAGGTGATATAGATAATAGTATAACTAATATCAATACTAAATTAGATGGTAAGTTAGATAAAGCTGATTTATCAATAACAGGTGATAAATATATTGGTGTTAAGAAAGATAATAAATTTAACTACACATTATCATTTAATAAAACTAACTTAGAAAATGATCTTGATTTAACTAATAATAATTCAATAAACAATATGTTTACTACTAAATTAGGTGATATTAATACTAATATTGGAGATTTAAAAACTAAAGTTGAAAGTAATACAAATAACATTAATTCATTAACAACTAAGGTAGACACAAACACTAACGATATTACTACTCTAAAACAAGATATGACTAAGAAGTTAAATGTAGATGCAGATAATTTAACAGCAAAGGGAGAAACTAACTTAATTAATAAATTATCTAAAGATTCAGATATATCTAAACCTAATAATAAATTAGTAACAGATAAACAAGTAAATGAACATCTAAAAAATTACTATAATAAAACTGAAGTTGATGAAAAGGTAAGTAATATATCTAATACTGTAGTTGGAGCAAATAAGAAATCTGATTTAGCATTAGGAGGAGTAGCGAATGCAGTAGCTATGGCAAACTTATTGCAAGCAAATTCAAACGCAAAATACAAGACTAATATATCAGCAGCATATGGATATTATGGAGGAGCAAACGCCTTAGCAGTAGGTTTCAGTGGAGTTAGTGAAAATAGAATGGTATCATATAGAGTAAGTGGTTCGGTAAATACAAAAGGAAATATAGCATTAGGAGCAGGTTTAGGAGTAATGCTTGGTGAATTTAAGACTGATAAATATCCTGAAAAAGGAAAGAAAATTAGTGAACTTGAAGAAAAATTAAAAATGCAAGAAAATGAAATTAATATTCTTAAGAAAAAAGCAGAAAAAACTGATATACTTGAAAAGCAAATTCAAGAACTTATGAAATTAATCAAAAAATAAGATAAAAAGCAGAGATAACTATCTCTGTTTTTTTGTATTTATGGTATAATTAAGATGATGGAGGTAATTATGAAAAAGATATTTTTAATGATTTTTTTATCCACAATTAGCTTTTCATCTTTATATCAAAGATTTAATAGTGGACAGGAATACAAACAAGAGATATTAAAAACTGATAATGTTAATGAAAGAACTTTTGGTTTTTATTTGAATGCAGATTTATTGAATAAAAAAGAAAGAGAACAAGAAAAAGAAAATATAATTAAATCTTTTCCTAGTATTTCAAGCTTTTTTGAAAGATTATATAACCTCAATAGTCCTAAATTATATAACATAAAAGAAATTATAGATATATTTAATCAAGTGAATGATAACAAATTGTTTAATGAATCGCTTCTTATAGAGATTTGTATAGAAAAAGGGTATATTAATGACTTGAAAAAGATATACAAAGGGATAGATAAATACACATATATTTATAAAAGGCTAACAAATAATTATGATGAAATATTGAAATATGGAATGAATAAAGATAAAAATTATCATATACTACTCAATATGTTTGTTCAATATTTAACGAAAGCATATGACAAATCTAATAATGAAGTTGAAAATATGGATAATTTTTTAAGTTTTACTGAAAAATATGTTGATTTATTGCAAACACAAGATAAAAGAATGATATTTAAGATAATGGTTTCACTAGAAGAAACTTGTTATGTTTTAAAGAGTATGGATGTAGAATTTGGAAATAAATTTTTTTATAGGGTAGATAGGATAGTAAATAAATTAATTAATGAAAAAGATATCAAACTAATAAATGAAGACAGCAAAAAAAGAGATTTTGAATTTATAAAAACATGGAGGGAAAAATGAAAATATTTGTTTTAAATAGTGGAAGCTCATCAATTAAATTTCAAATAATAGATACAGAAAGTAGAAAAACTTTAATGAAGGGATTATGTGAGAGGATAGGGCAAGAAAATTCAGTATATACAGTTAAAAATTTAATTAAAGATTTAAAGGATAAAAATATAGAAGCTAATTTTGTAAATCATAAGAAAGCTATAGAAAAAGTTTTAGAATTAGTCACAGATGAAAGAATAGGTGTTTTAAAAACTTATGATGAAATTGATGCTATAGGGCATAGAGTGGTACATGGTGGAGAATATTTCAAAGAATCTAAGATAGTAACAGAAGAAGTCTTAAGTAAAATAGAAAGTGTATCTCTTTTAGCTCCTTTACATAATCCAGCAAATATTCAAGGAATAAAGGTATGTATGGAACTTATGCCAACTAAGAAGAATATTGCTGTATTTGATACAGCTTTTCATCAAAGTCTTGAAAAAGAAAAATATATGTATGCATTACAATATGAAGATTATGAAAAGTATCAAATAAGAAAATATGGCTTTCATGGGACTTCAGTTAGATATATAGTTAATGAATTGGAAAAAATTGATCCTAAATTAAGTAGAGTTATAGTATGCCACTTAGGAAATGGAGCCTCTATTACAGCCGTTAAAGATGGAAAATCATTTGATACTACAATGGGATTTACTCCTTTAGCAGGAATACCTATGGGAACTAGAAGTGGAGATTTAGATCCTTCTATAATTGAATATCTTGCAAAAGTTAAAAATATGAATATAGAACAAGTCTTGAATTATCTTAATAAAAATTGTGGAATGTTAGGTTTATATGGTAAATCAGATAATAGAGATATTCTAGAAGGTATACAAAATGGAGAAGATAGAGCAAAATTGGCACTTGATATATTTTGCAGTAGAATAGCAAGTTATATTGGAGCATATTATGTAGAATTAGGAGGCTTAGATGCCCTAATATTTACTGCAGGTATAGGAGAAAATTCTCCTGAAACAAGGGCAGCTATTTGTGAAAGATTAAAAGTATTAGGAGTTGAATTAGATTTAGATATTAATGATATAAGAACAGATGAAGATTTATTAATTTCAAATAAGAAATCAAAAGTTAAGGTATATAGAATGAGAACAAATGAAGAATTAATGATTGCTTTGGATGTTAAAAAAATATTAGGAAAATAGAATAGTATATTTTTGAAAAATACTTTGATAGGCAAAATAAATTATTGACTTTTACTGACAAAAGGTAGATAATATACCTAAATGGAGGTATTAGAAATGAAAAAAGTATTTTTTTCTGTTGTAGCATTACTTAGTACATTATCATTTTCACATTTTCAAATGATTAATACACCTAATTTAGATGTAGATACTAAGGTCAAAAAAGTAAGCTTCGATATTGTATTTACACATCCTGCAACTAATGGGCATACTATGAATATAGGTAGAGATATACATGGAAATATAAAACCAGTAGAAGTATTTATGTTGAAAAAGGGAGATAAGCTTATAGATGCAAAAAATAAGCTTATAAAATCTCAATTTGGTAAAAAAGATAACAAAGCTTTATCATATAAATACGATTTTACTTTTGCTGATGGATTAAGATCAGGAACTTGGGCTGTTTTATTTGTTCCAGCACCTTATTATGAAGCAAATGAAGATATATATATTAAACAAGCAACTAAAGTATATTTACAAAAAGGAGATATACAAGGTGAAGATTGGCATGAAAAACAAATGCCTAAGGGTGAACCTGAAATAATACCATATATTAATCCTTCACAAATATGGAAAGGTCAAGTATTTGTAGGACAAGTAGTAGATGGTGATGGAAATCCAGTTGCTAATGCAGATATAGAAGTAGAATTTAGAAATTATGATGTCAAAGATGGAATGTTTGTAGGTAAACCTAAGACAAATCATGCAGAAGCTGTTATAAGAGCTGATAAGAATGGAATGTTTTCATTTGTACCAACTAAAGAAGGACAATGGGGATTTGCAGCTTTAGGTGCAGGTGGAGAAAAAACATTAGATGGAAAAGAAGTTTCTCATGATGCAGTATTATGGATAGAAGCTCAAAAATAGAAAATTTTAAAATTGCTACATATCGATTAAGATATGTAGTTTTTTTTTTTTTTTTTTAATTATATGAT